>RDDY01000294.1 GCA_003852805.1 Chryseobacterium sp. | reverse complement strand
CATAAAAACCTTCTAAGGTGGGGAAAATCTCCAAAGTGGGTGGTGCGGTGCGCAGTTCGATAACCTCATCCACTTCAAAAGCTTCGCGCTCAAAGGCAAAGTCGCTGTCCATGGCTTCGCGGCTGCCGATAAGGCCGTTGTCCGTCTTTTGGCTGTATTGGAAACCGTCGAGATAATCTGTGACGACGGTAGATGCTTTGGGGCTGCCTATCATGTTTCTTTTGGCAATCTTCACCCCGTCCGCGCGGTAGGTATAGCTAAGGCTCTGATTGCGCGGTAAAACGAACGCGTTCGGCAGGTTCAGGTGGTTGTAGGCGATGGCGTCGATTTTCTTGTCCGGCATGGTGGTCATGTTGCCGTTGGCGTATAATCTTATCTAGCGTGACGCTTGCGCCGACGAGGGGCTTCTATTACTTATATAGTGCTTTTAAAAAACACACACCCACTGCATTGCTGTGGGATTGTTATTGCTTTTCAGTACCATCATAATTGTAAATCTGTAATGTCCATTCTATCATAACTTCATTAACCCAATCAATAAAGTTATCATTACAAATTTCTACACCTTCAATATTTTCATACTCAAAATTCCATTGCCAAAATACAATAGGACATATACTATCTTCTATCTTAGATAGATCCAAACAATAATGGTTTCCTTGTCCGTCCGGTGAAAAAGGAAAGAACTTTTTTGGCATAGGATTTTCGACCTCAAAGTGTTCAAACCTGTAAACCATATCTAGTGAGCTTCCTTTTAATTCGGAAGATAGTCCATAAATCTCTGTCCCAGCAACAGTAATTCCATTATGCTTTTTTAAAACATATTTAAAGTCCTCTGGAAGTTTGTATCCTATTTCTTTTTCCAGATCTTCAATACGGGCATCTAAAATATCTTTTCCTAAATATAAAATTTCTGATGAAAATTTATATAATTCCTCAAGTGTTTGATTACATCTTTCTATTATTTCCATATTACTATTTTATATTGGGATATTCTTTCTTCCAATATTTCTGTCTGTCATTATTAAACTTAATGCGTTCCTGCTTTGTAAGCGGCTTCTGTCCTTTTGGATGATTCTTGCTATAATTCCCTTTTCCTCTATGATCATTTGGATGCATTTCCTTAAAGGGACCGTCTGCGTTTTGTCCTTCGTGATGAATTTCGACAGACTTGCCGTCTTTTTTTGAATGTTGGTGCATTTCCAGGCTTACTCGGTGGATTTAAAGAATCTCTAGGGATTTTATGTTCATCAGGAACAGTAATACCATTCACATCAGAATCATCTTCTGTAGTATCTTCAGTTTTCAAATTCCTGTGACTTACGCCAGAATCTGCTATAGTTGTATAAGATGGTTGAGTAAATTGATTATATGTCCACCAAGCTCCTGCTCCCACTAACATCAGCCCGGCAATAACATCCGCAGGCCCTGGTACTGGAGAGTCTGCCTGGGAAACCATTAATGCTGCCATTGCCAAACCTCTTGGACTAAAACTGTTATTCGCCGCTTTCTTACCTATAAGGTTAATTTCCTGTATTGTTGTTTCTCTTTGACCACTTTGAAGTATATTTATTTCAGATATTCCGCTTGGACAATCCGGAGGGCATTTTCCGGTCTCTCCTTCCATTCCCGTTGGGTCATTAAAGAATATAGGATTATTCCAAACATAACTATAAGTTTCATGTGTATACTGACTTCTCGGGTCTATTTGCGCAAATCGTCCGATATCCGGCATATACATTCTCGCGCCGTAGTCATACATCCCCGTTTCCTGCAACTCCTTACCGTTGTACTTATATTTGCTCCACGGTTGCGCCAGATAAGAAACCAGGTCGCTGTTCAGGAAATTCATTCCAAACGGGTAATAGTCGTTGGTGTCCAAAACTTCCGGGCTGTTGCCGTTGCGAGTGAACGACA
>RDDY01000265.1 GCA_003852805.1 Chryseobacterium sp. | reverse complement strand
CACCACGAATAAGCTGAGGTATGTAGGCAATATTGCCAGCAAATCTATAATGCCCATCGGGCTCAACACATACGCCGCATTGTTCTTGATGGAAACCAGCCGCAGTATGTACTCTATGCTGAAAAGGATGGTGAAAATCCATTCCAAAACGTAAAGAACGTCTCCGTATTTGGCGTGCTCGGCGGGCACGGAATCCAACATCACCACAACACAGCTGATGGCAATAACGATCAATAGTGTAACGTCGAACAACTTCCCCGACTTGGTGTCGGCAAAGTAAATCGTGCGGAACAGTCGTCCACGCCAGCCGTCTTCGGGCAACAGTCTTTCTCTTGGCATAATTGCGATCTAAGAGTAAAGATAACAAAACACTTTAAATTTCATTAAATTCGTGCTTTACTTTACAGCAAACTATGACGATCAAAGAAGCAGTACGCATCATAGAACAGAGGTTCCCGACGGCGCAGGCAGAAGATTTCGACAACGTGGGTCTTTTGTGCGGACGACCTGAAAGTGACATCAGCGGAATCTTGGTATGTCATGATGCGCTAGAACATATAGTGGAAGAAGCCATCGAGAGAAACTGCAATCTTATCGTATGCTTTCATCCCATCATCTTTTCGGGGTTAAAGAAAATCACGGGGAAAAACTATGTGGAGCGCGCTGTATTGAAAGCCTTGGAAAACAAAATAGCCATTTATGCGATACATACGGTGCTGGACAACGACTACTTCGGCGTCAACAAAAGAATATGCGATGAATTAGGCTTGGTCGATCAAAAAATTCTGCTGCCGAAGCAGAAGCAACTTTTGCAGCTGACGGTTTATGTGCCGCACGACTATGCAGAAAAATTGAAGAACGCTTTATTCAGCGCGGGCGCCGGCAATATCGGGTTTTATGACGAGTGCAGTTTTAACCTTCGTGGAGACGGGACTTTCCGTCCGTTGCCCGGCTCCGATCCGACGACGGGCTCCATAGGTTCCCGAGAAAATGCAGCCGAAACTCAGGTCTCCGTAATCTTAGAAAGTCATAAAAAGCAACAAGTCCTCGCCTATATGAAAGAGGCTCATCCGTATGAAGTGATCGCTTATCAGTTGATTTGTTTGGAAAATGAAAATCAGTACGAAGGTCTGGGAAGATACGGCGAGTTGCCGAAAGCGTCGGATGAGGAGGAGTTCTTGAAACAGGTGAAAACTACTTTTGACATTCCTGTGATCCGTCATTCCGGTTTTCGCGGTAAACCGATCAAAAGGGTGGGCGTGCTGGGCGGCAGTGGCGCATCGGCCATTTCGGCAGCCAAAGCGGCGGGTTGCGACATCTATCTGACCGGCGATGTAAAGTATCACGACTTTTTCCAAGCAGAAGGTAAAATGGTGATTGCAGATATCGGCCATTTTGAGTCCGAACGCTTTGTAGTATCGCAGTTGCATGAATTTTTATCCGAAAAATTTACTAAATTTGCAATCTTAAAATCCGAGATTAATACGAATCCTGTAAATTATTTCTGACCGAATATGCCGAATAAAGTAAACGAAATCTCTGTAGAAGACAAGCTGCGCGCATTGTACGATCTGCAGATTATAGATTCCAGATTAGACGAACTGCGCAATACACGCGGCGAATTGCCTATTGAAGTGGAAGATCTGGAAAACGAAATTGAAGGTCTTAATAAAAGATCAGCAAAATTCGAAGCTGAAATAAAGGAGCAAAATGATGAGATCAACAACAAGAAAGAGCTCATCAACCACGCCAATACGCTGATAGATAAATACCGCTCTCAGCAGGACAACGTCCGTAACAACAAGGAGTTCGAGGCGCTGGGCAAAGAGATTGAATATCAAGAGCTTGAGATTCAGTTGGCCGAAAAAAGAATACGCGAATTCTCGGCAAAGATCGAGCATAAGCAAGAAGTTCTGAACGAAGTGCAAACAAAGATTTCCGAACTTTCAGAGCACCTGAACTTCAAGAAAAACGAACTGGATTCTCTTATTGCCGAAACGCAAAAAGAAGAAGAATATCTCTTGGAAAAATCTGAAGAGTTTGCTCAAAAAATCGACAAGCGTTTGCTGAACTCGTACAAGCGCATCCGTCGCAGTTCCAGCAACGGTTTGGCCGTGGTAGGTTTGGAACGCGGTGCCGCAAAAGGTTCTTATTTTACCATTCCGCCGCAGAAACAGATGGAGATTGCTCAGCGCAAGAAAATCATCATCGACGAACACAGCGGAAAAATTCTTGTTGACGACGAGTTGGTAATGGAAGAAAATGAAAAAATGCAGAGCATTATAAATTTCTCATAAGAGAAGATTTGTTTTTTTGAATTGATGAAATCTGTCCTATCCGGGCAGATTTCTTTATTTTCGTACAAAAGTAGAGATATGTCAGCGTTCCGCGCAGCCTCCTTAGATAGAGTAACCGCCATCATAACTACGGCAGTGGGCCTGCTTCTGATTGCAGTTGCGGCGTCTTATTTTTTACGACCGGCTACTGATAATAACCGCTGGCTGTCTGCATTATTGCCGTCGCTATCAATTATGCTCTTCGCTATCTCAGTTCTTTTGAAAGCGAAGTCTTATAACATTACGTCACATAATCTAGAGGTAAAACAGATGGTAGGAGCAACAATTAAAATCCCCTTGGACCAGATAATTTCTGTACAAAGTACCACCCAGCGTGGTGCAATCCGTACGTTCGGAATTGGTGGTTTTTTTGGTTATGTAGGCCGATTTAATGGAAATGAACGCTGGTTTGTGACAAACCGCAATAAAATGGTGAAAATAGAAACCACCAAATCCGTTTATGTTGTCAGCCCCGCCGATCGCGAATCTTTCATCCAACAATTAAAACAAAAAGCTTCTCTAAAATGAAATTGAAACACACGTTGGTCGCTGTGGCAGCGCCTTTACTGATGAACGCTCAAAATGTGATGACGCCCGAGGTCTTGTGGACGTTGGGTCGCATGTCGGTACAGGCAGTATCGCCCGACCAATCGGCGCTGATTTACAATGTTGCCGTCACAGATCTGAAAACCGAGAAAAGTAACTCGATCAAGTACTTCCTGAACCTGAATACCGGTGCAAGTGCAGCGCTGGACCTCGGGAAAAAATCCATTCTGCAGTGGGATAAAAACGGTCTGTATGCTAAGGAAGGCGACAAGATTGTAGTCTCTCGCGACAATGGCCGCACTTGGACAGATTTCTACACCTTGCCGAATGCTGATAATATTGTCGTTTCACCTGACGGAAAAAAGATTGCGTTCAGCAGAGAAGTTCATATAGAAGATGTTTTGGCAAAGGACAAATACAAGGACACGCCAAAATCAACAGCCCAAATCTACACCGATCTGAACCACAGGCACTGGGACACTTGGTACGAGGGGAAAATGTCGCACGTTTTTGTGGTGAATACAAACGCCGATCCGTCCACCGCGAAAGATTTGTTGCAAGGCAAACCGTTCATGAGTCCGCAACAACCATTCGGCGGCAGCGAAGACTTTGTATGGAGCCCCGACAGTGCCAAACTGCTGTATGTGACCAAAGAAAAATACGGTGCCGAATATGCCCAAAGCACCGATACAGATATCTTTGAATACGATTTGAGTACCGGCAGCACTCAGAACCTGACGAAAGATATGATGGGTTATGACGTAAACCCGAAGTTCAGCCCCGACGGCAAATACCTCGCATGGCAGAGCATGCGCCGCGACGGCTACGAGGCAGACAAAAATGATATTGTGATCTTGGACCGCACCACAGGCGCACGGAAAAATCTGACGCAAACTTGGGACGAATCGGTAAGCGGCAGTTTCTTCTGGTCAAAACACAGCAAAGAGATCTACTACACTGCGGCGCTGCGCGGCACCAAACAGCTTTTTGCCACGCCTATTGCAAAACCTGCGGTCCGCCAAATCACGAAAGGCGATTTTGATATCAGCGAAGTGTATGCGGAGACGCCTAAATCTCTGGTAGTGGCCCGCAATGATATGAACCACAATAGCGATCTGTTTCGTGTAGATCTGCGCAACGGCAAAATGAATCAATTAACGGATGTCAACAAAGATACGTACGCCAAACTTACGCCGAGCCGTACCGAACTTAAAATGGTGAAAACCACCGACGGTAAAGAAATGGGCGTTTGGCTTATCTATCCGCCGAACTTCGATGCCAACAAGAAATACCCGACTCTGCTTTATTGCCAGGGCGGGCCGCAATCTGCGCTCACCCAATCGTTCAGCATTCGTTGGAATTTTGCGTTGATGGCCGCAAACGATTATATTGTGGTGGCACCCAACAGACGCGGAATGCCCGGCTGGGGAACCGCGTGGAATGAGCAAATCAGCGGCGACTGGGGCGGCCAAGTGATGCAGGATTATCTGGCAGCAGCAGATTATGCGAAGACGCTGCCCAACGTAGACGCTGATAGAATGGCGGCGGTGGGCGCCAGTTACGGCGGTTATTCTGTGTTTATGCTTGCAGGCATCCACGATAACCGTTTTAAGACCTTCATTGCACACGACGGGCTTTTCGATATGAAGTCTTGGTACGGCACCACCGAGGAACTTTGGTTTGCGAATTGGGACTTGGGCGGACCGTACTGGAAAAAGCCCCAACCGGCTGCGTATACCAAATTTGACCCGAGCCATTATGTAGATAAATGGAACAAGCCCATCATGATTATCCAAGGCGGGATGGATTTCCGCGTACCGTACGAGCAGGGACAGGAGGCCTTTCAAGCCGCAAAACTGCGCGGACTGAAATCTAAGTTCTTATACTTCCCGAACGAGAACCATTGGGTGCTGAATCCACAAAATGGCTTGGTATGGCAACGCGAATTTTTTGAATGGCTGAAAGAAACTTTGTAAGCTTTTTGCTATAGTATCGGCAGCCGAATCGGCTGCTGATTTTTTTGTTATGAATTGTACTTCGTTTCCTCCGCAGATCTATAAAGATTCAAGAGTGCTGATCTTGGGAACCATGCCCGGCGTTCGCTCTTTGCAAGAACAGCAATACTACGCACATCCGCATAATTTGTTTTGGCGAATAATGTTTGCGGTTTTGGAAGAGCAACCAACCGCTGACTATGGCGAGAAGCTGGGAATATTGCGCAGAAATAAAATCGCTCTGTGGGACACCATCGAAACCTGTACGCGCAAAGGCAGTTTGGACTCTGCCATTCGCAACGAAGAAAAAAACGATGTGGCGCAATTGCTGAGCGAGTTTCCAAATGTGCGTGCGGTTTTCTGCAACGGCCAAAAATCATACAAGAACACTTTAAAACTGCTGGTTGAAGATTCTACGGTCAGGATTTTTGCGATGCCGTCTACCAGCCCTGCGTATGCCGTTATGTCTTTTGATGAGAAATTGGCAAAATGGTCCATCCTTAAAAACTTTCTGTAAAACCGTCAAAAAATTGTACCGGTATTATAGCAGAAAACAACCAATTATGCGCCGGTTTAGGTAAACAGCAACTGTAATCATCTATACTTCAGCACCAAAGTGTTAAACGCTTGACAAAGGGGGTGCGAATGTCGTATCTTTGCAAATCTTTACAGAGAAACTGTAAATTATTTCCACCCTTTAATATCGTTTTTTGATTTGAAGATGAAGACATCTGACTTTAACTTTGATTTACCTGAACATCTTTTAGCCGAGCGTCCGTCAGAACATCGCGATGAGTCAAGATTAATGGTTTTGGACCGTAAAACCGGAGCCATTGAGCATAAACTGTTTAAAGATGTCATTAACTATTTTGATGAAGATGATCTCTTTATATTCAACAATACAAAAGTTTTTCCTGCCAGACTGTACGGCAACAAGGAGAAAACCGGCGCACAGATTGAAGTTTTTCTTCTGCGCGAATTGGACCCCGAAACACGCATTTGGGATGTGTTGGTAGATCCTGCGCGCAAGATCAGAATCGGTAACAAACTGTTCTTCACCGAGGATGAAAGCCTGGTGGCAGAAGTCATAGACAATACCACCTCACGCGGCCGTACGCTGCGCTTTTTGTACGACGGTTCTTATGAAGAGTTCCGTGCAAAGCTGAAAGAGCTGGGCGAGACACCGCTGCCCAAATTTATTCAGCGCCCCGTGGAACCCGAAGACGCCGAGCGTTATCAGACCATTTACGCAAAAGAAGAAGGAGCCGTAGCCGCACCGACCGCCGGCCTGCATTTCTCCAAACACTTGTTGAAAAGAATGGAAATTAAAGGGATCGATTTTGCCAACATTACCTTGCACGTCGGTCTCGGGACTTTCAACCCAATCGAGGTGGAGGATCTTTCCAAGCATAAAATGGAAAGCGAAGAGGTTATCATCACCCGCGAAAATGCAGAGATCATCAACAAAGCAGTCGAAGAAAACCGCCGCGTCTGCGCTGTGGGCACCACCACCATGCGCGCCATCGAGACCTCGGTTTCATCCAACCGAAAGCTCAGCGCTTTCAACGGCTGGACCAACAAATTTATTTACCCTCCTTACGATTTCGGTATTGCCAACGCAATGATCAGCAACTTCCACATGCCCAAAAGTATTTTGCTAATGATGGTGGCTGCCTTTGGCGGAAAAGATTTTGTGATGCACGCGTATGAAGAAGCTGTCAAAAATGAATACAGATTCTACACCTACGGTGACGCGATGCTGATCATTTAGGATTCCGGATGCCGGAAACGGTTGGTGCCTATTATGGAAAGTAGTGCGCATCTTAAATCCGGTATCCGGCGTCTCACCTCTACAAGAACAATGAAAGACATACGCACGCTCTCGGCAGAGCAACTGACAGATTATTTTATCTCCATCGGGGAGAAGCCTTTTCGCGCGAAACAGGTTTACGACTGGCTGTGGTCTAAAAACCTGCACTCGTTTGATGAGATGACCAATCTTTCGCAAGACCTTCGTCGGCGTCTGACGCGGGATTATTGCATCAACCCGATCTCGGTAGATCAGTTGCAGCGCAGCACAGACGGCACAATTAAAAACGGTGTGCGCCTGCACGACAATCTGTTGGTAGAAAGCGTACTGATACCCACCGAGACGCGTACCACAGCCTGCGTTTCGTCCCAAGTGGGTTGCTCGCTCAACTGCGAGTTTTGTGCTACCGCGCGCCTGAAAAGAATGCGTAATCTGGAAGTGGCTGAGATTGTAGACCAAGTCGCACTGATAGACCAGCAAAGCAAGTCTTATTTTAACCGACCGCTCAGCAATATCGTTTTCATGGGTATGGGCGAGCCGATGATGAACTACAAGAATGTGGTGGAAGCCATCCGCAAAATTACCGAACCTGAAGGATTGGGAATGTCGCCACGTCGAATCACCGTCTCCACATCCGGTATTCCCAAAATGATTAAGATGCTGGCCGATGAAGATTTGAAAGTAAAGCTCGCGCTGTCACTGCATTCCGCCATCGAACACAAGCGAAATGAAATCATGCCGTTCTCGGAGAAATTTCCGCTTACCGATATTATGGAGGCTTTGCAGTATTGGTATGAGAAAACCGGTTCGGTAATTACTTTTGAATATTGTGTTTGGAAGGGGATCAATGACAAAGATGAAGACATCAAAGCCCTGATCCGTTATTGCAGGAAAGTGCCGTCTAAGGTAAATCTTATTCAGTATAACTCCATCGGCGAAGGAAAATATGACCAAAGCAATCCCGAGGCTATGAACGATTATGTACGGCAGCTGGAGCGTGCGGGCATTACGGTGATGAACCGCCGGAGCCGTGGCGGAGATATTGATGCCGCCTGCGGTCAATTGGCCAATAAATCAGCCGATGCGTAAGCTCGGCTTTTTTTTATTCTTACTGTTTCATACGGCTGCATTTGCGCAACAGACAGGCAGTCTCAGACTCAAGAAATATCGGGTCGCGGATTTACCCGAAAGAGTTAACGAGACCTCAGCGTTGACTCTTGTAAACGGTAATCTTTTCACCGTCAATGACAGCGGCAATCCTGCCGAACTTTTCACTCTTGACAAACAAAACGGTGACATTACTGCCATTCAAGAATTGCCGTTCCCGAATATCGACTGGGAAGCTTTGGCTACCGATGGCGAGTCGGTTTTCATCGGTGACATCGGAAACAATGCGGGTGCCAGACAAAATTTAAGCATTCGAAAATACAATCTTTCAAATGCAAGTGATACATTAACTGTAAAATTTTATTATCCTGAGCAAGAGGATTTTGAGCTCCGAAATCTAAAAACTGATTTCGATGCCGAAGCGCTTGTTTTCCACGGCGGAAAATTGCATGTTTTTACCAAAGAATGGAAATCAGGAAATACCGCGCATTATATTATCGATCCAAACAAAACCGAAAAGCAAGCTGCGCAAAAAGTGGAAACATTTCCAATCGGATACATGGTGACCGATGCGGCGTATCGCGACGGGAAATTATACTTGGTGGGTTATACAAAACTGTCGGCGGTGTACCTTTCCGTCTTTGAAGAAACCGAACGGGGTTTGTTTTTCGCAGGTCGTCATCGCCGTTATCGTTTGGGCAGTGCATTCTCCGTCGCTCAAATTGAAGGCGTAACGGCGGCGGATGACGGGCTGTATATTTCAGGCGAGCGTTTCCGTCATTTTGGGTTTGATGTTCCCGCTCGTTTGTATTTTGTACCGTACACTGCGTTGGGCGGATTTTAGTATGCAGACGCGCTACAATTATGTATATTTGTGCGTCTTGCCCGACAGTATGCCAAACATAAAGAAGTCTTGTCAATAGTCAATCAAATCAAAGCGCCGATTTCGGAAGAGATGCGGCTGTTCGAAAAGAAATTCTACGAGTCAATGAAAAGCAGCGTTCCGCTGTTGGACAAAGTGACTCGTTTTATTGTGACGACCAAAGGCAAACAGATGAGACCCATGTTTGTTTTCTTGTGCGCAAAGTTGGTAGGCGAGGTCAATGAAAAAACATACCGCGGGGCATCTATGATTGAGTTGATCCATACAGCAACTTTAGTACACGACGATGTGGTGGACGAGAGCTACAAGCGCCGCAATTTTTTCTCGATCAACGCGCTTTGGAAAAACAAGATTGCCGTCTTGGTCGGTGATTATCTGCTGTCCAAAAGTGTGCTGCTGTCAACCGACCACAAAGATTATGATCTGCTGTCCGTCATTTCACGCACCATTCGCGAGATGTCCGAGGGCGAACTGCTACAACTGGAGAAAGCCCGAAAGCTCGACATTACGGAAGAAGTCTATTACGAGATCATTCGGCAAAAAACGGCCACGCTCATTGCCGCCTGTTGTGAGATAGGTGTAAGGTCAAATTTCGCTGATGAAGATTTCGCTCGCAAAATGCAGGATTTCGGGACCTTTACAGGCATGGCATTTCAGATCAAGGATGATCTATTCGATTATATGAGCAATAACATCATCGGTAAACCTGTCGGGATCGACATCCAAGAGCAGAAGATGACGCTGCCGTTGATCTACAGTCTCCGCACTGCCGACGCAGAGCAGCGCAAATATCACTTCAACACCATCAAGCGCTACAACCGAGACAAGAAGAGAATCAAACAACTGATTGCCTTTGTCAAAGAAAGCGGCGGTTTGGATTATGCTGTCGGCGTGATGAAGGACTTTCAAACCAAAGCCTACGCTATCCTCGACGATTTTCCCGAGAGCAGCGCAAAGGCATCGCTGCGCCTGATGCTTACCTACGTCATAGAGCGTAAATTCTAAAGAATCACTGTTTCAGCTTGTTTTTTAAATTATCAAATCTTTTGCGGGTTTGGCAATTTTAATTGTATAAATGTTTTGATGCGGTAAACATTTTACATCTGTGGCTCAATTTGTTGCTATTTTTATTTTGTAAAATTGTAACAAGTGCAAATTTGTTATATTTGTGCAAAACAGTTATCAATGGAAGCTACCTATATTGCGACAGAAGAACTTACGTTTGAGGACTTTAAAAAACAAATTCTGGATGATTACCGTCTCGGCAGAATATCGCGTGAAGCCAGCTATCTCGCACGCCGAGAAGTGCTTACGGGCAAGGCAAAATTTGGGATTGTAGGTGACGGTAAAGAACTGCCGCAGTTGGCAATGGCAAAGGTTTTTCGCAACGGTGACTGGCGTTCGGGTTATTACCGCGACCAGACTTTTGCGCTTGCCGTCGGCGCGTTGACCGTTGAATCTTTCTTTGCACAGTTGTATGCAGATACCAGCATAGAGCGTGAACCGGCGTCGGCAGGCCGCCAGATGAACGGCCATTTTGCCACTCGCTTCTTGAACGAGGACGGCTCTTGGAAAGATCAAACCAAGATGAAGAACATCAGCGCCGACATCTCTCCGACAGCAGGACAGATGCCGCGCCTTTTGGGTCTGGCCGCAGCTTCCAGCTACTATAAGCAACACAATTTTGAAGGTGCCGAGAAATTCTCGACCAACGGCCGCGAGGTGGCTTTCGGGACCATTGGTGACGCTTCCACAGCCGAGGGACATTTTTGGGAAACCCTGAACGCCGCTTGTGCTTTGCAGGTTCCCATGATTGTTTCCATTTGGGACGATGGCTACGGTATCTCGGTTCCTACGCACAACCAGCGCGCAAAACAAGACATCAGCGAGATGCTTTCCGGTTTCCAACGTAGTGAAGGCGAAAAGCAAGGTTGCGAAATCATACAGGTAAAAGCGTGGGATTATCCGGCACTGCTGCAGGCGTACGCGCGGGCAGAGCATTATGCCCGGGAGGAAAGTGTGCCCGTGGTGGTGCATGTGGTGGAGGTTACACAACCGCAAGGACATTCCACCAGCGGATCGCATGAAAGATACAAGGACGAAGTTCGTCTGCAATTTGAATCCGAGTACGACGGTTTGAAGAAATTCCGTGAGTGGATATTGGATTACAGCGTAGAAATCGATGGCGAGACACAGAATATTGCTACCGAAGAAGAACTGGATCAAATAGAGAAAGAAGCCAAGAAATCCGTAAAAAACGGTCAGAAAAAATCTTGGGGAGATTATAACGCTGCTATCGCCGAGATCCGTGATCGATTGTTGCCGTTGGTTCAACAGCTCGGACAAGTGACCGAATCAAAAATGGTGGAGGAACAGTTGAAAGCTTTCAATGCTTTGGTAAGTGTCGGTAAAAAAGATGTTTTCCATTTGGTGCGCAAAGCATTGTTGTTCACCGCAAAGGAGAACTCTGCGGCAAGAAATGAACTGAAACAAGCTTTTGAAGATGTGTTTGCATCAGAACAACAAAATTACAGCAGTCACCTTTACAGCGAATCACAATGGCGCGCAACGGAGATCGACGAAGTAAAACCCGCATTCTCCGACGCTTCCGAAACGGTTGACGGCAGAGTGGTGGTCCGAAACAACTTCGACAAACTCTTTAGCAAATACCCCGAACTGCTGGTTTTCGGTGAAGATACAGGTAACATCGGCGATGTTAACCAAGGCTTGGAAGGAATGCAGGAAAAATACGGCGCGAACCGTGTGGCCGATACGGGCATTCGTGAAGCGACCATCTTGGGACAAGGCATCGGCTTGGCTATGCGCGGATTGAAACCCATTGCAGAAATCCAGTATTTGGATTATGTGCTGTATTGTCTGCAAGGGATGAGTGATGATCTGGCAACCGTTCAATACCGTACACGCGGCGGCCAAAAGGCACCTGTGATCGTCAGAACCAGAGGCCATCGTTTGGAAGGGGTTTGGCATTCGGGCTCGCCCATGGCCGGAATCCTGAATTTGGTAAAAGGGATGTATGTTTTGGTGCCCCGCGATCTTACCCGCGCTGCCGGTTTTTACAACACAATGGTGCAGTCCGACGAGCCGTGTCTGATCATAGAACCGCTGAACGGTTACCGCCTGAAAGAAAAGCAACCGGACAATTTG
>RDDY01000353.1:5000-11980 GCA_003852805.1 Chryseobacterium sp. | reverse complement strand
AGCTCATCCTCTACAATTGCAACTCTCATGGTTATGCAAAAATAGAAAAACCGCCCGAGACCTGTGGCTCAGACGGTTGCTGTAAAAAAAATGATATGAAGAAAATTTACAGATTGGGGTTGTTGACCTTAGCCGACGGCGGTATTTCTATGGTGTAACGTACATCGCCCGGCTGCAGGACATACTGCATTCCGCTGACGGTATGGGTAATTTGTTTTTGGTCGGCTCTTCTCAGGTCGAACCAGCGGTGGCCTTCGGCGGTAAATTCGCGGAAACGCTCATCGAGGATGAATTTCATAAAATCTGTGGCGTTCATCGCACCCACCGTGGTTTGGAGATCTGTAAATCCTGCCACAGTGTACCTCTTCGCCAGAACCGTTAACAACGCATCTTTGGCCTGTGACAACTGTCCGAGTTTCAGCAGCGCTTCCGATTTGATGAAATACAGTTCGGCCGTTCTGAACGATACTCTGAAATCGGTGGTGCCGCCTTTTTTCACTTTGTACTTACTGCCTGATTTTTCAAAGTAAAGCCCGAAACGCTTGTCGTTTGCCTGGTCATAACTGCCGATGAGTTCCGGCGAAGCAAAAGAAACATTCTGCACGGCATTGTTAAACGCATAATCCAACGACATAATGGATTCTTTAGAATCGAAACGGCTCGGCACGGTGGCCGTTGCATTCAGATCCACCAGTTCATTTTGGATGGCCAAGGCGGCATCGGCAAAAGTGAGCGCTGCATCATAATTCCGCTGATACAGTGCCACGCGTGCTTCCAAAGCTTTCAGGGCCGCTTTTGAAAAACGGTAACGCGTCGCCTGTTCCTGCTTGGCTTTCACCATCAGATTTTCAGCCTGCGCCAGGTCTGCATGAATCTGATCATACACCTGCTGCACCGAGGAAGCGGGCAATACCTGCTCAAGATCGATGTCGAGGCTGATCGGCACGCCCTTGTCCGAAGCTGCGGTGGCAGCGTTGTACGGCTTGCCGTAAAGGTTCACCAAATCAAAATAAGCGTAAGCTCTTAAAGCATGAGCCTCGGCCAGAATCTGATTCTTTTCATCGCCTGCAGCCATGGTTTTGGTGCCTTCATTGATGGTTTGGTTCAGATAGAAAATGGTGGAATAAAAACTCACCCACGGAAACTGTGTGGTCACCGCGTCAAGGTTGGAATCTTTCCACATGGCGATCTCACGGTAGTTCGGGAAATCCATGCTGTATTCATCCAGCATCAATTCATCGGTACGCAAGGCCGAGAGCGATTTGTGCGCAGGATATTTGGCATAAGCCGAAGTGAGCACCTCGCGGTAATCTTCCGTAGAAGTCGGGATCACTTTTCCTTCGGGCTGGATGTCAAGGAAACGGTCGCAGCTTACGGTGCCCAAACTGAGCGCGGCAACGGCTGCTATGGTGAATATTCTTTTCATTGCTGATGTATGCTTTTTTGGCCACTGCTGTTCGGTCTTTTTATAAATTCCAAACAGCCGTTGCCTTTTTAAAATGTGTTAAAATGAAAGGTTCAGTCCTACCGTCACCGACTTCTGAATCGGCTGTGCGTAGATATTTCCGTAGGTTTCAGGATCGAAGTAACCGTCGTAGCCGTTGCTGAAGACAAAGAGGTTGCGGGCCTCCACATTCAGCCGCAGCGACGAGACGCCCACCTGATCGGTAAAAGCCTTCGGCAGCGTATAGCCAAGACGAATGCTGGAAATCCGCAGATACGAGATCTCTTTCGCCCAGATGTCCAGCAGCGCATAAGTGTTGGCGCGGTTATCGGCAAACCATTTGTTGGCCATCCAGCCATCAGGATTCGCGTCGATGTCGCCGCTCGTGATACCCGGCAATGTACTTCCCGCCTGCCAGATGTCCTGAGTGTAGTTTCGGCCACGGTCCAGTTCCATGCCGCGGAAAGACGGTGAACGCATCACGGTTTGCTTCAGATTGAACGCAGCAGAAACGGCGAGATCAAAATTTTTGTATTTAAAATTGTTGATGATACCGCCCGTATATTTCGGATCGCGGTCGCCGATGTAGGTGAACAAGCCGCGGATATCGGAGTTGCTGAGTTTGGTGCCGACCAGTTGACCCGGGTAGAAATCGCCCCACTCATCATACAGTTGGAAGAACTCCGCAGCGCTGACTTTGTCGTTGCCTTTCCAGAACAGCGGGTCGCCGTTTGCGTCTATTCCTGCCGTTTTCAGCGCAAAAACTGCATTCACAGGAAAGCCGACTCTTGACGGCAAGGTAGAATTGTCACGCACCTGTTCATCTAATACGGTGCTCTTGTTGTGCGCAAAGTTGATGGTGGTATTCCACTTGAAATTGTCGCTGTTGATGTTTCTGGTGGAAAGTGCGAGTTCAAAACCTTTATTGGTCAGGCTGCCCCAGTTCACCATCGTATATTCGAAACCTGTTTCCAGCGGCGTTTCCTTCATGCTGATCATGTCGGTTCCCTGACGGTGATAAACATCTGCCGTAAAGTTAATTCTGTTGTCGAACAGACCGAGATCTACGCCGACATTGGTATTGGTTGTCTTCTCCCAGCGCAGTTTACCGTTTGGCGGACTGATGACATTGATGATGTCTTCTCTGGTGCCCGGCAAAATGCTCGTGTCGCTGTATTCGCCGATGAAGTACGGCGAGGTATTTCGGTCGATGTTCCCCTGCAAACCGTAGGAACCTCTGAATCTCAGGTTCGAGATGAAGTCCACATTCTGCATGAACTCTTCGCGCGATGCCAGCCACGATGCCGAGGCTGCCCAGATCGGCAGGTAACGGTATTTTTTGTCCACGCCGAAAAGGTTGGTTCCATCGTAGCGCGCACTTCCGAAGAAGGTGTATTTTCGGTCAAAAGTGTAGGACGCGGTAGCGTAGAAGGAAGCGTAAGCATTCTCAATCGGCGCGATCTCTCTATAGGCTTCGAATCTCTTGTCCGAAGCATAATTGGAGCTTGGGAAGACAATCGGGGTCGCTCTTTTGGTGACGGGATTGTAACCGAAAGCTTTGGTCACCGTGGTATTGTCCATGGTTTTTCGCAGTTCAGAACCTGCCATCAAATCGATTTCATGACGGCTGCCAATTTTGGTGCTGTAGAGCGCCTGTAATTTCCAGTTGTACTGGAAGAAATCATTGTCCCAGTTCTGCTTGATGGCCCCCTCGGGCAGGAAGTATTTATAGCCGCCGTTCTGGTAATAGCGCGTCGCCTCTTTCAGCTTTCTGGTAAAATAGGTGTTTTGGGCCGCGTACTTCTCGGTATCGTTCACATCGTACTGGATGCCGAATTGCGAAGCGAGCTTCAGCCCTTTCGCCAGTTTATAGTCGAGGTCCAGGATGGCTTTTAACGATTTATTCTTCAGTGAATAATGCGTATTCTCTCTTTCCTCGAGGAAGTTGAACGGAATATAGCGATCATCGAAACCGTCGATATCGCGGTCGTATCGGTAGGAACCATCTGCGTTGAACGGCGTCAGGTACGGATTGACATTTCTGGAATAGTTGACCGGATTGATGGAGGCATCGGCATCGGTCACAAATGATTTTCTTTCGCTGTCGGTACCGAAAACGGAGATGCCAACATTTAGTCTGTCATTGACCTTATAATTGTTTTTTAAAGTCAGGTTAAAACGCTCGAAGCCAGTGCCGATGGTTGTTCCCTGCTCGTTGAAATAACCCAGCGAGAGGTAATAGTCAGAATTGTTGGTGCCGCCCGAAACGCTGGCGCCGTACTGACGGTTGATGGCGGTGCGGTACAGCAGTTTACCCCAATCGGTATTGTTGTTGCGCAGCGCGCTGATTTGCGCTTGTGCTTCGGGGCTCAGCGCTTCCCAGCCGCCCGCGCGGAAAGCATCAAGCTGATTGGCAGCGTTCAGAATGCGCATGACTTCGCCTTTGTCGTCGCGGAAAGTCAGGTCAGATCTGCCCGCCAACATCAGTTCCAAATCTACTTTCTCTGAGGCGTTCAGCAGATTCAGTTTTGAAAAATCAGGACGAAGGTTCACGAAAGTATCGGCGTTGAAGTTCAGTTTCATCGCGCCTTTCTTGCCTTTCTTGGTGGTAATGGAGATCACACCGTTGGCTGCTCTGGCACCGTAAATGGCTGTGGCAGCGGCGTCTTTCAATATCGTAATATCTTCAATATCGTTCGGGTTCAGTCCTGCAATCGAGAAGTTCTGCAGCTGATCGAGATTGTCTTTATCGCTGAAATCGGGAACATCATTTCCTTCCAGCGGCAAACCGTCGATGACCCACAGCGGATCCTGCGGCCCCGACAATGATGCCGTACCGCGGATTCTAATCTTTGCAGGACCGCCCGGCGCTCCTGTTTCGGGCGTGACGACCACACCTGCCACCTGACCTTCCAACAGTTTATCCACGCTCGCGACGCCTGCCTGCTGAATATCGTTCATCTTCACGGTGTTCACGGCAGAAGTCAGTTTGCGCTTTTCGATTTTCTGGTAGCCCGTAAGCACCACTTCCTGAATGCTGGATTCCTTGCCCGAATTGTTTACAGCTTGCAGTTTTACCGTGTACTGCGACTGTCCTGGATACAGCTGCAAAATCTCAGCTTCGTAACCGGGGAAGCTGATGGTAACGGATTGGGTATCGGCAGGAAGTTCCAGCGAGAAGCGGCCTTCTTTTGCCGTGATGGTACCCACCGAGACGCTCTCGATAATGCCTGCCTCCGAAGTGGCAGAAGAAACCGACTGTGCATCGATTTTTACTGAAGCACCTACCAAACCTTTGGCCGTGGTGCCGTCCTGCACAGTTCCTGTGATCACCCTCTTCTGCTGGGCATAGGCCATGCTGGCGGCCAACAGAGGTAAAAGAACTAATGATTTTTTCATTTTCTATGGTCTGTATTTTTTAGCCGTTTCCTGTTCTGTACGAGTGATCGTGGTTACTTTGACGGCTGTTCTCTCTTATGGTTAAATACGGTTTATTTTAAAGCTTCTTCAATACGGATCATCAAATCTGCGTAATGTGCCCGCGTTGCCGAGTCTCCGCTGTTTTTTCTCTTGCGGATGAGGTTTAACACATTCTGTAGCTCGGCTCTCTTGTAGGTGGTTACTTCAGAAACGCGCTTCATCGATGAATAGTTGATGTTGCGCAGCATTTGGTCATCATCCAGATAATTGCAGAGCATCGGCACGCCCAAAGTCTGCTCTACCGACAGCGCCTTCACAGCAGTTTTCTCGAACAGTTTATTGGTAGAAACAATAAGCGCATCCACATAATTTTTCTGCGTCATCCGTTCCAGCATGCTCAGGTCTCCTTTCCTGCCAAAGGCTGCGCCGCGCACTTGGTTAAAAAGATCCTGAACGGTGTAGATTTCTGCGTTTGTTCCTAATTCTTCGCGCTTCAGTTCCGTTTCCAACATGCGCAACAGTCGATCGTCGGTAAAGAGGTAATAAATGATGGCGTACTGGATTCCGCGCGCAAGCGTGTACGGCGACTGCTCATACGGCCCGACAGGCGTATTTTTCACCGCGTAGGTTTTCTCCAGAATCGGGTTGAAGAACAACCATTTCGGCAGATCGATGACATTTTTGTTCAGGTAGTCCACCGCTTTCCGCTGCATCTGCGCAGGCACAGGCTCGTAGGCTTTTTTATTGTTGCCGAATACAGGACGGTCCAGATAGATGCCGCCCACATTGGCCATCACATGATGGCTGTACAGGTCCCACTGACCTACGGCGCTGAGGTAGAGCCTGCCTGCATCTTCATAGGTTTTGCCGTCTTCATAAGTCCACGCAAGCAGGTTATCTATCACTCTTTTCAGGTTCTTCATGCCGTATTGGCTGGCCAGCACAGCATCGTTGCCCAGGTCTTCCGACTGCGAGCGCGGGTCCACCGTGTCCAGAAAGCTCTGCTGCTCGCCGTAGAAATATTTGGGGTCGTTTTCGTGGTTGGCAATCATTTTTTTGAGCGCCGCTTTTTCTGTGTTGATATCAGGGTACCAGCGGTAGCCCCATTCGATGGCATATTTGTCGTACACACCGATTTTTGGAGTAATGGCAGTGACGCCGTCCTCGGGTTGTGCTACGTAATTATAACGCGCATAGTCCATAATAGAAGGCGCGGTCCCACCCATGCTGTCGGTAAATTCTTTCGAACGTAAAGCTTCCACAGGATAGGCGAAAGAGGCGCCCATGTTGTGCTTCAGACCGAAGGTATGGCCCACTTCGTGCGAGGAAACGAAACGGATGGCTTCGCCCATGTGCTCGTCGCTGAACTTGTTGCCGCGCGCTTTCGGATCGATCGGGCCTGTCTGAATGCGCATCCAGTCGTGCAGAGAGGTCATTACATTGTGCCACCAGACGATATCGGATTCCAGGATCTCGCCGCTTCTCGGGTCCACCACGGACGGTCCCATGGCATTAGCTTTTGGCGAAGCCACATAGGTGATAACGGAATAACGAACATCGTCGATGTCGAAATCTTTGTCATCCTCTGTCGGCATCTTGGCGATTATCGCGTTTTTAAAGCCCGCTTTTTCAAAGGCAACCTGCCAATCATAAACGCCAGCAATGATTTTGTCGCGCCATTGCGGCGGCGTGGCAGGATCGATGTAGTAAACGATCGGCTTCTTAGGTTCTACCAATTCGCCTCTCAAATATCTTTCTTTGTCTTCATCCTTTGGCTCCAGGCGCCAGCGCGTAATGAGTTTGCGCTCTTCCATGCGCTGCTGGCTGTCGTTGAAGAACCAATGCTTCTCGGTAAAATAGCCGACTCTGTCGTCGGCAAAGCGCGGTTGCATGGGCGTTTGGGACAGCAGTACGATATTGCTGGTCACGCCCAAGGTCACGGGAAGATCTACGCCGCCCTCGTTGACCGAAGTGGTCAGCTGAGATTTCACGACGATATTCTCGGGGAAAGTTTTAACGGCATCGATGTAGGAAAGCTCGGATTTTACGGAGCCACCCAGGCCTGTGTTCGCCAATACATCGTTGAAGCTCTTTTTATTGCCATCGAAAATTTTGT
>RDDY01000277.1 GCA_003852805.1 Chryseobacterium sp. | reverse complement strand
ATTCTATGGGGTCATTTGTAACACGATTGTTGATTAGTAAAGTCAACTTTGACGGTGCGATCATCATGGGCACAAGTGGCCCGAAGACCGGGATAAAAGCCTTGGCAGCATACTTTGAATTTAAGAACAAAAAAGCGCCGCACGATAAATCGCGTATGAACATTTTACTTAACCGAGCGATGAACATCCGTTTCCGAGATGAAGATGATCCGCAGAGTTGGATAAGCTTGAGTAAAGACAACCGCGAAGCTTTCCGCAATGATCCGTCGACAGGCTTTGACTTCACAAATAATGGTTTTTATGGTCTGTTCAGCCTTTACCGCGATGCCACAAAGTCTGATTGGGCAGCGGCGGTCGACAAAAAATTACCGATGTTGTTCGTTAGCGGCGGAAACGACCCTGTCGGCAATTTTGGTAAAGGTTTGAAGAAGACGGTGGATGATTTGTGCAGTAAAGGATTTGCAGATATCGAGCTCAAACTTTATCCCAACTTTCGCCATGAAATACTGAATGAACGCGACAATCACCTCGTCTATGCCGATATATTGAATTGGCTGCTGTTGCGCGTGGATAAACAAGACGCTTGCTAAGACTGCTGTTTATGCATAAGGTATCGCGCCAGCAGCAGCTGGATAAATGTGACGGCGGGAAATGACCACAGTACGGTCTGCACCGAGTGACGTGTCAAAAGCGTTCCCATGCCGGCACCCAACACGAATACGGCGATGGTAACCGCCAGCAGTAGGGCCGAAGCGCGCGCCTTGCCGTCTTTTTTGAAAACGGCAACGTAAAGATTGGAGGCCAGGTTCTTGGTGTTGCCGGTCATAATGCCGTTGTTGACGGAGATCACTCCGAGTTTTCGGAAAAGATCGATTACATAACCTGCCAGCAACCCCAGGAGCATGACCAAAAGCGTATCGGGCACATAAGGGTAAAACAATGCAAACATCACAAAAAAAGCCGTCTGCAATAATAGGAAACGGTGGTAGCGTCTTTTCTCATAACCGCGAGATCTTGCGGCAAAAGCTTGGCTGATAAACGCCCCCGAAAAATAGCTGATGAAAGAGATCAGGTTCTCCAACATCTCGGCGTATCGTCCGCTGAAAAACTTCACGCTCAGCATCACCAAGTTTCCGGTCTGCGCACTGATGAAAGTACCGTCTTCGGTCAGGTACGTAAAAGCGTCCAGCATGCCCATCAGGAAGGTGGCCAAAACGGTAATCAACCCCAGAGCAATATCATAGATGCCGGGTACGTATTGATGTTCTTTATTCATGTTCGGTCCAAGAATCAGGTGTCCGAAAAATAAGCATTTTCAAGAAAGATCGCCGTGGACTGCGCATCAGCGGTTACTCAGCACCACATAACTCCACGCGGGCAGCGCCATCCGTTGTTTGCCTTTTATTGTCACTTTTTTATCGGTAAATATCTCAGTGTACGTGCCGTTGTCAAACTGCGTATGCAGGGTGACGGCCACCGCATCGGGGCTGAAGTTTACCACCGTAATCACCTTATCGCCCTCACGCTCGCGTACGAAGGAAAGTACGCGGCTCATATAGTCGTTGTAGATCCGTACCATAGTTCCGCCCCAATGGCCGTTCCAAAGAGCTTTATTGCGGTGTTTGAGCGCGAACAGTCGCCGATAGATTTCGGCATTCACGTGGTGTTGCCATTCGATAGTGTCGCGGTCAAAGAACTGTAAGCTTCTGTCCAATCCCGCTTCTTGTCCGCTATAAACCAACGGCATTCCGTTCATGGTTCCGCACAAAACCATAGCTGCGTGTAGGCCGTCGCAGAAATTGGAATATTGGTTGCCGGACCAACTGTTCTTGTCATGGTTGTCGGTAAAAAGCATTCGGTAGCCGTCGTGCGGAAAAGTGCTGACGTCGTGGGCAAAATATTCTATGAGGTTGTCCAAAGGTTTGCCGTCGTGGGTTACTTCTTTCATCGC
>RDDY01000342.1 GCA_003852805.1 Chryseobacterium sp. | reverse complement strand
TCTTCAGAAAATGAAGAAGACAGCGGAAGATTATCTGGGACAAGATGTTACCAGAGCGGTAATTACCGTTCCCGCTTACTTTAACGACGCCCAAAGACAAGCTACGAAAGAGGCGGGTGAAATTGCCGGTCTTACGGTAGAAAGAATCATCAACGAACCGACTGCCGCAGCATTGGCCTACGGTCTTGACAAGAACCACAAAGATCAAAAAATCGCGGTATATGACTTGGGCGGTGGTACTTTTGATATATCGATCCTCGATCTTGGCGACGGCGTATTTGAAGTATTGTCAACCAACGGCGACACCCACTTGGGTGGTGACGATTTTGACGATGTAATCATCAACTGGATGGCAGATGAATTCAAGAACGAGGAAGGCGTAGATCTGAAAACCGATGCCATTGCGTTGCAACGTCTGAAGGAGGCTGCCGAAAAAGCTAAGATTGAGCTTTCGGCTTCATCGCAAACCGAGATCAACCTGCCCTATATTACGGCTACGGCTACCGGTCCTAAGCACTTGGTAAAAACGCTGACTCGCGCTAAATTCGAGCAATTGTCAGAAGATTTAGTAAGAAGATCTATGGAGCCTTGCAAAAAAGCTCTATCGGATGCCGGACTTTCTGCTTCGGACATCGACGAGGTCATCCTGGTGGGTGGCTCTACACGCATCCCGAAGATTCAGGAAGAAGTAGAGAAATTCTTCGGTAAAAAACCTTCAAAAGGCGTTAACCCTGACGAGGTAGTTGCCGTAGGTGCCGCTATCCAAGGAGGTGTGTTGACCGGCGATGTAAAAGACGTACTCCTGCTGGACGTTACTCCACTTTCACTGGGTATCGAGACGATGGGCTCTGTGTTTACAAAGTTGATTGAGGCTAACACAACCATCCCGACCAAGAAATCTGAAACCTTCTCAACAGCTGCTGACAACCAGCCTGCCGTAACCATCAGAGTAGGACAAGGTGAACGTCCGATGTTTAACGACAATAAAGAAATCGGCCGCTTTGACCTGGTGGACATCCCACCGGCACCAAGAGGCGTTCCACAGATCGAGGTAACCTTTGACATCGACGCCAACGGTATTTTGAATGTTTCGGCTAAGGATAAAGGCACCGGTAAAGAGCAGTCGATTAAGATCCAGGCATCTTCAGGTCTTTCAGAAGACGAGATCGAAAGAATGAAGAAAGAAGCTCAGGAAAACGCTTCGGCCGATGCCAAGCGTAAAGAAGAAGTAGAATTGGTGAACAAGGCCGACTCGCTGATCTTCCAAACCGAGAAGCAACTGAAAGAATTCGGTGACAAGCTTTCTGCTGATAAGAAATCTGCAATTGAAAGCGCTGTAGCCGAACTGAAAACCGCTCACGAGGCGAAAGATATGGATGCCATCAAGTCTAAAACCGAGGCTTTGGACGCAGCTTGGACAGCAGCTTCAGAGGAACTGTACAACGCTCAGGCGCAAGCCGGCGGTGCAGGTGCTGATATGGGCGCAGGCCAGAACCCGGGCGGCAACACCGGCGGTGGTGCAGACGACATCCAAGATGCCGACTTTGAAGAAGTGAAGTAATCCTGAATTTATACGTGAATAAATCCCTTGCAAGAAATTGCAGGGGATTTTTTTATTGTTAGAGATAAGCCGCAATTTCCATGTGGTTATTGGTGATAAAGGTTACCAGATAGCGGTTGTCTTTTTTCTCGAAAAAGATATACCAGCTGGTTCGTTGACTCTTGCGAAAGACAACATAATACAGACCTAACTGCTTAATTTCAGGTGGAGTATTTTTCGGAGGGAAGCTGGTTAATTGAAACTCAATAAAATCATAAATGCTGCTGACATACGCTTGCGCGGCTTGTTCAGTATGGAAATAATTTCTCGCAAACAGTGAATCGACCAGATCATCCAGATAGGTGATTATATCCTCGCGAATCGTTACCGTTTCCATGGCAAGCTTTTTATATGAGCTGCCGACCGTTTTCTCGCTTCATCAATGCTTATTCCTAGTTTCCATTCCTTTTCAAAGTCGAATTCAGCTTTCCGGATCTTGTTGATCCTGTCGAGGATTACCGGATTCTCCAAGCTGTTAATCCATGCAATGATTTCTTTTTTCTCGGCTGCTATATCCATGGTGGTCAATGTTTTGTAAACAAAGATAATGAATTAACCGTGGCTCTTACGAGATTTCAACAAGGGTAATACAGAGGCTAACAGCGTAGCGGGAAAAGCAAGTTGCGTTCTTTCTTGAACCACAATGCTTGAACCCCAATGGACACAGAGCCACCGCCATTCAGTCAGCACAAGGCGCACAAAGTGGAGTTCACCTCTAAAAGCGCAGCGCCTTTGTGTTCCTTAAAAATGAATTGTTTGCAGAGAATCTTTGCGCTCTTGGTAAAAACCTTTGTGCTCTTTGTGGTTCGAAACTCTTCACAGTTTAGATCCTTACGGGATAACAAAGATGGATGCGCACTGTATTTCTTTTATAAGCGCAGCGCCCTTGTCTTCCTTAATAGAGGACGCTTCGCCAAAAGCCCTTTGCGCACTTTGCGTTAAAAACTTTGTGAATTTGTGGTTGAGACCCCGCGTTTTTCTTACGGTAAGACCGAAAGCGATATCAATAATCGAACATCCTCTCCAAGTCAAGTTCAAAACCCGGAAGAATCGGAGTGGTGATAATGTCGCCCATCGTCTTGAGCGCAGACGGTTGATACTTGCCGTTTTCATCAAGTGTATACGCCAAAAATGTTTTCTCCTCCGGATGGATGATCCAGTATTCTCGGACGCCGTTTTCCTCGTACACTTCGTATTTGTTTTTTAGTTCCTTGGTGTTGTTTCCGGGCGAAAGGATTTCAACAACAATATCGGGCGCGCCGACACAACCGTATTCATCAAGCTTGGACGGATCACATATCACGCTGATATCCGGCTGCACAACTGTTTTGATCTGCTCGTTTCTTGCATTTCTTCGTGTCAGCCGCACGTCAAAAGGCGCAGAAAAAACTTCGCATTTATTTCCTGAAAGAAAAACGTGAAGCGCCGTGTACACGTTGCCGGACAGTCGCTGATGATTGACGCGCGGCGCAGGACTCATTTTAAATATTCGCCCTTTGATCAGCTCGATTCTTTCTTGGAATTTCCATGTCAGGTAATCTGCATAGCTGTAGGATTTGGTCGGATCTAAGTCTGCAAAATTGTTCATGACAGAGGATTTAAAGATGAAAACAAAGATAACGAATTATAACTGTGGCTACTAAACGCTCATTGGCCCGCTGCCACTTATAAAACTATCTTTGCAGCTTTAGACTTCATTCCATGCTCAATAAAATTTCCATTCATAAAGTCGGCAATAAAACCAATAACGAAGCGCTGCATTTGGCGGCAGAACCTACCGAGATCGCCGAGGAGTTATCCGAAATATTAGGCAATTATTTTCTCGGCGCCTTCAAATCGGAAGAGCAGTTTCGCTTTTATCATGATTCCTACCTGGAACTGAATGATGTTTTCAGCTTTGCCGATAAGATCTTTGAAGATCCGACAACGCTTCACGAGCAGTCGCAAAACATCGCTAAGTTTCTTTACGAGCAAAGCAAACATCCACGCATAAAAGGCGGTGAGCTTTATGTGGTTTATTTTGAAGGCGAGGAAACGCAGGCAGGAAAGATCGATTCTGTCGGTATTTTCAAATCTGAAAATAAGGATACTTTTCTCAAAATTTATCCGAAGAATGAAGCTTTTGAGATAGAGCGAGACCAAGGCATCAACATCAGCCGTTTGGACAAAGGCTGCATTATCTACAACACGGACAAGGAAACCGGTTACGCAGTCTCGGTAGTGGACAACAATAAAAACGGCGACGCGCAATATTGGTTTGACGATTTCCTGCATGTAAAACAGCGCGACGACGATTATTTCCACACCGAGAAAACCTTGGCTGTTTGCAAAGAATATATCATGAAACAGCTGCCCGAAGAGTTTGAGACCACGCGGGTGGATCAGGTCGATTTGTTGAACAAAAGCATCGCTTTTTTTAAGGAAAAAGAACAGTTTGACTTTGACGAATTTACATCAGAGGTTTTGGAAGACAAAAACGTGATCGAGAGTTTCCTCAATTACAAAACCGATTACGAGCAGGAATACCAACTGAATATTTCGGAAGATTTCGCCATCAACAATGCGGCGGTCAAAAAGCAGAATCGCATTTTTAAAAGCGTCATTAAGCTCGACAAAAATTTCCACATCTACGTGCACGGTGACCGCAACATGATAGAGCAAGGTGCCGATGATAAAGGCAAATACTACCGCCTCTATTACGAAGTCGAAAATTAAAATTATGCTTCTTTACTTTTAAATGTTGTAAATAATTTGGTTTATGCTTGCGCTTTGTGCATAAAATATTTATATATTTACGATACAAAGCTTCAATATGCAGCAACATTCCTATTTCGGCAAGAGCCGGCGTGCTGCGGTGGGCATTGCGGGACACATCCAGAGTTATGGCTGTTTTGCGGCCGTTGACGTAGTTTCTCGCCGCGTCAGGCTCGTGAGCAGGAACATCAAATCTGTACTCGGAATTGATGCCGAAAAGTTGCTGGGTCGTCGGTTCGAGGATTTTCAAAAAGCCCTGTCGGCCGTTCTCGGTGCGCAGTTTTTTCCATTGGCCGGCAGTTTACTGATGGCGGATAATGAAGGGTTTATGGAGCGCATCTTTATCCGCGGCGTACCGTACTATCTCCAATTGCGCAAAGATGCACAGCTGATTTATTATGAACTGGAGCCCCTGGTATTGGAGCCTTTGACCGATACGCTTCAGCGCGCGGGGAAACGCACGGTGGAGTTTCCCGACACCGATGGGGTGTGGAATAATCTGGTTACCGAACTGCACGAACTGTTGGGCTTTGACAGGATTTTGGTATACAAATTCTCAGAATGCAAAAGCGGCAGAATGATAGCTGAGGCGAAAGCGGCCGATCTTGACTCTTACCTCGACCTCCATTTGGTGGGCGACGGCACAAGCGCTGCGGCTCGCGATGTTTATAGCATGAACAACATTACGTTTATACCCGATATCGGTGCCGAGCTTTCAGAAGTTTTATCCACAGACCATCAGCTTTTTGATGATCTCAATTGCAGTTATCGCAAAGTGTCAGATCATGAGCTTCAGGTATTGTCTTACACCAAGTCGCAAGCGAATCTGAACGTTGGCGTCTTTGTAGATGGCAAGTTCTGGGGATTGGTTGTCTGCTTGCATCGCACTCCGCGTATGGTAGATTTGCGCACACGCTACAACGCTGAAGTCTTGACGCGTATGGCGGCCAACGCCTACGCTGCACAAAAATCACGCGAGCAGGCGCTGCTGCAGGAAAATCTGCACCGCATCATGATGCGCCTGAAGGACCGATTGCTCTTGGAGGAGACATTGGAAGAAGCCTTGGCACAAAACTTAAAACCCATCTGTCGATTGCTACGCGCAGATTCTATGGCTACGGTTTTTGGTGAAGAAATAGAATCTTACGGCGAGGCACCGGACGCATCGATAATTGGTAAAATTGCAGATTGGGCGATAGAGCAGAACTTTGAAGGGCTTTACGAGCACAACACTTTCCTGACGGAAATGGGCGGAGAACTGGAGTTGGACAGCACCGCTGCGGGCGTACTGATATGCATCCTGAGCCAAAAGGAAAAGCAGCTGCTCATCTGGTTTCGAAAAGAAATTCACCATGTTGTAAAAGATCCAATAACCCCGGAGAGACCGTGGGCCGAGGTAGCGTCTTCTCATACAGACTCGGCCGAAAAGTTTCGGCAGCGTATAAAAGAGCATTGCGGGCTGATGGCCGGCAAGACTCGTCCTTGGCATCCGCAAGACTTGGATGCGGCCAAGCAAATTACCGACGCTGTCTTGGAAACCTCCTACGCGCGCAACGCCCAAATCATGCAGCTCAACAGACAGTTGGCCGAGGTAAACAAACAGTTGGACAGTTTTTCCTACACAGTAAGCCATGACCTGAACACACCGCTCACCGTTATATTGCTCAATGCACAACGGTTGGCCCTGCGTTGTACCGACGCGCCCGAAATGGCAACAAGCGTAGACGGCATATTACAACAGGTGGATATTATGCGGCGAATGATTAAGGATGTTTTGGCCCTCAGCCGTGCGCGCAAAGCAGACTTACAACTTTCAGTCATAGAGCCTGCCGTGCTGATATCCAATGTACTGTCAGCCGTGGTGGAGGCAAACGCTGCACAGCGCACCAAGATTACGGTCGGGGCCACGCCGAACCTCGTAGCAGAACCTACCATGCTGTATCAGGTTTTTCTGAATATTATAGGCAACGCGGTAAAATATTCTTCGAAAGCTCTTTCACCCGAGGTGAAAATTGAGGGCGCAGAAGAAGGGGAGTGCGTGGTGTACCGAGTGACCGATAACGGCATAGGCATAGAAGAAAAAGACCGCAGCCGCATGTTTCGTATTTTCAATCGTATGGATAACGCGCGCGAGTTTGCCGGTACCGGCGTGGGGCTGGCCATCGTTCACAATATTATGGAACGGCTGGGCGGCAAGATAGATTACCAAAGCGCGCCGGGGAAAGGCACGTGCTTTGAGCTAAGTTTCAAAAAGGAATAATAATCCTTATCGTAACTTTGCAATAATCATCAGATTTATGCCCGAAGGCCCATCCATCATTGTATTCAAAGAACAGTTACCCGATTTCGAAAATAAAACCGTGACCGAAGCGTCGGGTTATGGCGAAATGCCGAAGGAGCGTTTGCAAAACATCAGGTTGCGGAGAGTCGACTCATTCGGCAAAAATCTGCTGTTCGTTTTCGACGGTTTCTTTGTCAGCGTGCACTTCGGTTTGTTCGGGCGAATGCTTGTGAACGACCGGAAGAAGGTCAACCCGAGTTTCGCCCTACATTTCCCGGACGGCGAGATCAATTTCTACGTGGCGAGAACCAAACTGCACGAAGGCGCGCCTGAAAGCGTTTATGATTTCAGAACCGACATCATGCGCCCCGAGTTTGACGCGGACTACGTTCAAGGACTTTTAAAAAGCAATTATGCAGAAGCAAACATTGGCGACGCTTTGCTTGATCAGAACATCTTCGCCGGCTCAGGCAATATCATTCGGGTGGATGCGCTGTACTTGTCCGGCATTCACCCGGACAGCAAAATAAAAGATGTTCCCGCTGCAAAGCTTCAGGAAGTAATTGATACCACCGTTGCCGTGGCACAGGATTTTCTTCTTAGAATTCCGCTCGGCACGGTGAAGAAGGAGGCGGCGGCGTATGGCAAGAAAAATTGCCCGAAGCACGATATTCCGCTCATCGTGGCCAATCCCGGCAAGACCAAACGAAAATCTTATGTCTGTGAAAAATGTCAGCAAAGATACTGACCTCGGTTCAGCGCAGTCGCTGGCGGACCGCATTGTAGAGTACCATCGAAACATCGAAGCTCCGGCGGACGACTTGCCCGAAGGCTTCAAGGTGTTGAATCCTTTCCGTGACAATCCCGAGACGCTGCAAAGCATGCAGCAGTTCTACCGCAAGTTCTACAACGACAACCTCCCGCGGCGCATGATTATCGGGATAAATCCCAGTCGCCACGGTTCGGGCGTAACTGGCGTACCGTTTACCGATACCAAACGCCTAAACGCTGTCTGCGGTATACCGTTCACAAGTGTGCGCACGCACGAGGTTTCGTCCGTTTATATGTATGACATGATTGAAGCCTACGGCGGCCCTGAAAAATTCTTCGGAGATTTTTACATCAATTCACCGTTTCCGCTGGCGCTGGTGCGCCGCAGCCCGAAGGGGAATGAAGTAAATGTCAATTATTATGACCACCGCGGGTTGGCTGCTGCCGTTCGCGGTTATATGACGCAAGCCATGCGAGACCACATTGCGCTGGGCTTGGACACCACCGAAGCTTTTATTCTTGGGAAGAAGAATGCAGAATTCATCAAACGAATCAATGAAGAGGAACAACTGTTTGATAGGTTGACCGTTTTGGAACATCCGCGGTATATTCAGCAGTACAAGTCGAAAGAAAAGGAGCTGTACATCGACAAATATCTGAAGGCTTTTTACGGTATGGAGTAGGTGCCGACAGTAACAAAATGTGCTGCCGCTGCAAAGAAGCTGACGGCAAAGCCGTATATTTACCGGAATCAACAAAATATACGAATGGACCTTACGATTGAAAATATTCTTCTCATCGGTTCGCTGCTGCTGTTTGTCAGTATTGTGGCCAGCAAGACTTCGCATCGCTTTGGTGTTCCTATCCTTGTTTTGTTTCTTACCATCGGCATGTTGGCCGGCACCGACGGTATTTTGGGTATAGAATTCAACGACCCGAAGGCTACACAATTTGTGGGCGTGATAGCGCTGAATTTCATCTTGTTCTCGGGCGGATTGGACACGGACTGGAAATCGGTAAAGCCTATTTTGCGCCAAGGGATAATCCTGTCTACGCTGGGCGTTATTTTAACAGCCGTCACGCTGGGTCTGTTTGTCTTTGCCGTTACCGACTTTACCATTTATGAAAGCTTATTGCTGGGCTCCATTGTTTCGTCTACGGACGTTGCCGCTGTTTTTTCCATTTTGCGGTCGAAGAGTTTGGCGCTGAAACACAATCTGCGACCCACCTTAGAATTGGAGAGCGGAAGTAACGACCCGATGGCGTATGTGCTGACCATTGTATTCCTGACGCTGGTCATCAACCAAGATCAAAGCTTCGCGTCGGTTATTCCGTTGTTTTTCAGACAAATGATCTTTGGCGGAATCGCGGGTTTTGTATTCGGCTTTGCAAGCAAACATTTCATCAACCGCATCAACTTGCAGATTGACGGTTTGTATCCCGTCTTGGTCATTGCATTGATGTTCATCACTTTCTCGGCAACGGATTTCATCGGCGGCAACGGCTTCCTCGCTATTTACATTTGTGCTCTTTATCTCGGCAATCATGATTTCATTCAGAAAAAATCTACGCTGAAAATTTTTGACGGTTTCGCGTGGCTCATGCAGATTGTGTTGTTTTTGACTTTGGGTTTGTTGGTAAATCCGTCTGACGTATTGCCGCTGGTGGGCATCGGGTTGATGGTCGCTCTTTTCTTGATTCTTGTAGCGCGCCCCGTCAGCGTTTTTCTATGCTTGGCACCGTTTAAGATGCGCACCAACAGGAAAGCGTACATCGCGTGGGTAGGGCTGCGTGGTGCAGTGCCCATCGTTTTTGCCACTTATCCATTGTTGGCCGGTATAGACAAGGCGCACATGATTTTCAACATCGTTTTCTTTATCTCGGTGACCTCGGTATTGATCCAAGGAACTACTTTGTCGCCCATCGCCGAATGGCTGAAGGTGGGTATGCCTGAAGAGGAAAAACAGTTCTCCGACACTGAGAAACTGCTGCTGGATTTGCCCAAGACTCATCTCCAAGAAATAAAAGTAAGCGCGCAGGATGCCTTTGTTGACCGAAAGATCGTGGACTTGGCTTTTCCTACCTCTTCGTTTATTGTAATGATCGAGCGCGGAGGCAGCTTCATCCGGCCGGGCGGTTCCACCCGAATTCGCGAAGGCGATGTATTGAGTATTCTGTCCGATGATAAGGCCGAATCTGACTTGGTAATGAAACACCTTCATAATTTCAAAGTATGAGAGAACGGTTTATTGTATTGATGGATTTCTCGGAGGAACCCGAAAATCTGATAAGATATGCGGCGGGTTGGGCTGAGCGTGTGGCCGCAGAACTGGTCTTCGTGCAAAAAACAACCGCGCTGATCCCGGGTTTGGCAGATGCCGAGACCAAGCGCATGCTTCTGGAAAAAACCAACGCAGAGGATACGGAAAAGCTCAAAGCAATGGTTGAACGCATTGTGTCCCCGGTTGTTCGCACGTCTTACAGCGTCACAGATGAGTCGGTACAGCAGCGCTTGCATCGTTTGTTGGAGGAAGACTATCATCATTTGGTTTTTATCGGGTTGAAGCGCGTCGGTCTTTTGGAAAAATGGCTGGTGGGCAGCAAGCCGTTACGCATCATTGAAAACACGCCCGATATCTTTGTTGCCATCCCCGAAGACATCAGCCGATTTTCGCATGGTAAGGTCTTTGTGGGCATAGCCGCCGAACATCCGTTGAACGTGCTCGAGTTCAGAAAACTTCTCGGTTTCTTGGACCCCGCAGATATTGAAATCATCTTTTTCCATTTGGCAAAGCCCGATGAGAATGTGGAGAAAGAGACGGCATTATTGCAAAAACTGTCGCAGGCGTTTGCCGCGGATTTCACTACCGACTTCAAGATTTATGAAGGCAATTCCGCTTTTGACGATATCAGAAAAGTCATCAATAACAAGATAGAAGAAATCTTGGTAGTGCAGGAGGGTTCCCGATTGCTGAGCGATCGATTGTTCCGCCGCTTCCTGATAAATGATCTGATCTATGAAGGCCGGACACCGCTTATCATACTGCCCGAATGACGTCTTATTTATACGCTTGTTTGTCGTTTCCTCAATAAATAATTAACTTTGGGGAACATATTTTTTTAAACCAAAATCAGATAAAAATGAAAGTAACCGTAGTAGGTGCAGGCGCAGTGGGCGCCAGTTGCGCGGAATACATTGCGATGAAGAACTTCGCGGCCGAGGTTGTTTTGGTCGACATCAAAGAAGGCTTTGCCGAGGGTAAAGCGATGGACCTGATGCAGACCGCGTCGCTTAACGGCTTCGACACCAAAATCACCGGCAGCACCAACGATTATACCAAAACCGCGGGCTCCAAGGTTGCCGTCATCACTTCGGGCATCCCGAGAAAACCGGGCATGACGCGTGAAGAACTAATCGGTATCAACGCAGGCATCGTAAAAGAGGTTACTGAGAATATTCTGAAGCATTCGCCCGAGGCCATCATCATCGTGGTGAGCAACCCAATGGATACCATGGCGTACTTGGTTCACAAGACTTCGGGTCTGCCGAAAGAGAGGATCATCGGTATGGGCGGCGCATTGGATTCTGCCCGTTTCAAATACCGTTTGGCCGAAGCGTTGGAATGCCCGATTTCAGACGTTGACGGAATGGTAATCGCCGCGCACAGCGATACAGGGATGTTGCCGCTGATGAGCAAAGCAACCCGCAACGGCGTTCCTGTTTCCGAGTTCTTGAACGAGGAAAAGCAAAACTATGTGGTAGAGGAAACCAAAGTGGGCGGCGCTACGCTGACCAAGCTGCTCGGCACTTCTGCGTGGTACGCGCCGGGTGCAGCCGTATCGGTGCTGGTACAGTCCATCCTGTGCGACCAAAAGAAAATGGTGCCTTGCTCGGTTATGCTTGACGGTGAATACGGCGAAAGCGATATCTGCCTCGGCGTTCCATGTATCATCGGTAAAAACGGCGTTGAGAAAATTGTTGACATTACTTTGACCGATGCTGAGAAAGAAAAATTCGCCACGGCTGCCAAAGCCGTCCGTGAAGTAAACGGCGACCTGAAATTCTAATCGGGCTCTTATAAACAAAAACAACCTCTGCCGCGGCAGAGGTTGTTTCGTTTACGGCGTAATGTCGGTTTATATGCCCTTTCTTCGCAAGCCGGCACCGAAGAATATCTGTAGAATACCGATGGTGAGAAGCGCAAACCCCACATAGAATACAAGGGTTAAACCGCCCAATTGTGGATTGACCAAAATCATGACGGCCAGCACCAATCCGATGATGCCTAACAGCAACGGCCACAGCCAATTCTTAAACCCCATTTTTTTCAATTGCGTTGCGATGCCGATGCTCAAGACCGAGCGGAATAAAATAGCGACACCCACAAACAGCGCCAGCGCCAGCATAGACAGTGCAGGGCTGCTGACCAGGATGATTCCGATTATCAAATCAAGCAGGCCGCCTACCAGCATCCAACCGAAGTTGTCCGCCTTCCGGTTGCTCAATGCGTTGATGATTTCAAAAGTGCCGCTGACCAAAAATGCGACGGCGAAAAATAAAGCCATCGCAACGAAAGCTTCCAACGGC
>RDDY01000005.1 GCA_003852805.1 Chryseobacterium sp. | reverse complement strand
GCTTCCTTCACCGCGGAATTCAATCAGCGTGTAGAAGCCGTTTTTCTTGTGCTGAATGGCGTAAGCCAGTTTTTTCAGACCCCAGTTTTCACGAGCTACAATCTCGCATCCTGCATTTTTCAGCAGATCTTCAAACTTTTGTACTGCTTCCTCCACCTGAGCCTCAGACAGAACGGGAGTTAAAATGAAAACAGTTTCGTAATTGTTCATAATGGTTAAAACTAATTGTTGATTAAATTAAGCTGCAAAATTAATTCTTTTCACGCATGTACGCAATAAGGATTCCAACTTTATAACCAGCGTATTCATCACAAAAAAAACCTTCGGACGATTTGCCGAAGGTTTTATATTTTAGATCTCGGTGTCGAGACTCCAGTTTTCCAAATAATCGTGAACGTGTTTCAAGAACATTCCGCCCAAGGAGCCGTCTACCACACGGTGGTCATAACTGTGGCTCATGAACATCTTTTGGCGAATGGCAATCACGTCGCCATCTTCGGTTTCCAAAACAGCGGGTTTTTTGACGATAGCGCCGATGGCCAGAATGGCAACTTGCGGCAGAGGAATAATCGGTGTACCCATCAGGTTGCCGAACGTGCCCACATTGGAAATGGTGTAGGTAGCGCCTTGTGTATCTTGCGGCGTCAGCTTTCTGTTTCGCGCGCGGTAGGCCAGATCATTGATTGCCTTCGCCAAGCCTGACAGGCTGAGTTGATCTGCATTTTTGATTACCGGAACAATCAGGTTGCCGTCGGGCAGGGCAGTGGCCATACCTATATTGATGTTTTTCTTCTTGATGATTTTATCTCCATCGACGGAAACGTTGATCATCGGGAAATCTTGGATGGCTTTTACAACCGCTCTGACAAAGATCGGCATGAAGGTCAGCTTTTCTCCTTCACGCTTTTCAAACGCCGATTTGTGTTTCGTGCGCCATTTCACCACGTTGGTTACGTCGCTTTCAATAAATGAGGTAACGTGCGGCGCGGTGTGTTTGCTCTTGACCATATTGTCTGCAATGATCTTGCGCATACGGTCCATCTGGATAATCTCATCGCCTGAAGCTGAATCTACTGTGCTTGCCACTTGCGCGGCGGAAGTAGCGGCAGGAGTTTCTTTTGGAGAGGATGCTTGCTCGGTTTTTGCGCTTGCTTGCGGACGGTTTTTCACAAAACCAAGGATGTCTTCTTTTGTGATTCTGCCCTCTGCACCGCTGCCCTTTATGTTTTGCAGTTCGGCATCGGTAATGTTCTCTTGTTGAACAATGGTTTTTACCAATGGCGAGAGATAAAGATCGCTCTCTTGGCGAGAAACGGATGCAGTTTTCAGCGGCTCTTCAATCGTCTTCAACGTATCTTGATCCGGCACCCCGATTTCGCCTTTCACTTCGTCAAAGTCTTTTGCTTGCTGTGGCTGTGCCTCTACGGCATCGGAGGTGCTTTCGCCTTCGGTTTCCAAAATGGCAATGGGTTCGCCTACCTTTGCAACCTCGTCTTTCTGTTTCAGAATCTTCACGATTTTCCCCGAAACCGGTGTGGGAACGTCTGAGTCGACTTTATCTGTGGCGATTTCTACCACGCTGTCGTCCTCATTTACGGTGTCTCCCTCGCTAAACAGCCAGCTTATGATGGTTGCCTCCATTACGCCTTCGCCCATGGAAGGTAACAATAATTTATATTCTGCCATTGCTTTTTATTAGATTCACAAAGATAAAAATTTCCGAAAATTGCGCAACTGTCCGCTGCTACGGCAGCACCAATTCACACTCGAACACGCCGACGAAGTGTTTTTTGATTTTGTCTTTTACTTCATCAACATTCACTTCATGCTCCAGTTCTCTTTTTAATGAAGTGACTTGTTTATCCTTGATCCCGCAGGGAATAATGTACTCAAAGTAACGCAAATCAGTATTGACATTCAGCGCAAAGCCGTGTATGGTTACCCAACGGCTTGCTTTTACGCCCA
>RDDY01000077.1 GCA_003852805.1 Chryseobacterium sp. | reverse complement strand
GCGGCACCATGGAAACCTTTGTCCTTGAGCCGGAAGCTTCTATCACAAACCGTTCTACCACCGACATCCAAGGAGTTGTCATTACGGCGCAAGCCACCAAACCCTACCGCGTAGAACTCGACAAAAAGGTGTACGACCCTTCCACCGATGTTATCAGCAAAGGCGGAAACCTGCAAGATGTGTTGAACAATGTACCATCGGTTTCGGTAGACGCCGACGGAACGGTCAATATGCGCGGAAGTTCGAATGTAAAGTTTCTGATCAACGGAAAGCCTTCTTCTCTTTTGGGCATAGATGACGGCGCAAATGCTTTGCAATCGATCCCTGCAGAACAAATAGAACGCATCGAGGTCATTACCAACCCTTCCTCAAAATTTGAGGCAAGCGGAACTGCAGGTATACTCAATATCATTTTGAAGAAGACCAAAAAGATGGGCTTCAACGGCAGTGTTACCGGTGCCGTGGGTTATCTGCCGCAGACCGGTCTGAACACCAACCTGAGCTGGCGCCGCGGAGACTGGACTTGGTTCTTGAATGGTGGCGGTGGTTACCGCGAACGCGAGGGTCATAGCAATACCTCGACCACGAATCTGAACCAAGGCCAAGTTACCGACTACGAAGCTTCCAACAATCTGAGCAATAACAAAGGCGAAAACTACAACATAAACACCGGCTTTACCGTAGACCTCAGCGAATCTACGTCGTTGAATTTGTCGGCGCTTGCAAGAAGCTTCAACAACGACAGCCAAAACAATATAGACAACTTCAGCTACGACGCCAACCATAATCTGCTGCGTGCGGAGCGCACGGAAGGAACAGGAAACTCTAAATCTACCGCTTTGCAAGGTGACTTCGGCATCGACCATAAGTTTAACGACCAAGGGCACCAAATCTCGTTCTCGCTGAGTGCACAATCAAACAAATCCGAAGGAGACGAACGCGTAGACAATTCCGTCTTGTTCGACATGCCATACAACAGCCGCACTTCTACCGACAACCGTTCTACGTCGTATATCGGGAAAATAGACTATGAACTGCCAATTGGTGAAATATCGAAGCTGGAGGCCGGTTACCGTTTGGATGCCAACGATAACAAGTACAATTTCTTCAACGCCGACGACTTTGCAACGCCGGGTACGGTTTTGCCCCTGCCAAACTTCAGCGGCAACTCCCGCTATAACGAAAAGATAAACGCGGTGTACGGCCAATTCAAAAGCAAAGAAGGCAATTTGGGTTACCAGCTGGGTCTCCGCGCCGAGTTCACCAACCTTGACATCGATTTTAACAACAACGCCGGACAAAGCTTCCCGAAGAGTAAAAATTATGTGGATTTCTTCCCGAGCGTTTTCTTGAGCTATGACCTAGACGGACGCAACAACCAATTGCTCGTCAATTACAGCCGCCGAATCAACCGCCCGCGCTCTTGGTTCCTTACGCCGTTCCCGAACAGCATTTCCAACCGAAGAAACATCTTCCAAGGAAACCCCGACTTGGACCCGCAATACACCGACTCTTTTGAATTGGGTTACGCAATCCAGAAACGGAAGTTTACCATCAACCCGACGGTTTACTACAGGAACACCAAAAACGAGACTCAGATTGTGGTGCGCCGTGATTTGGATGACCCGCGCTTCTTCCTCAGCAGTCCGTTTAATGTAGGACACAATCAGCGTTACGGATTGGATCTGAACGGTTCCGGCGATTTGTTCAAATGGTGGAGAATCATGGGTAGCCTCGACCTGTACGGTTACACGGTCAGCGGTATCTTTGATGATCTGAATATTGTGCCGGAGCCTGTCAATTTCGAAGGTTCAGGTTTCTCGACCAGAGCGCGTCTGAGCAATACCTTCCGTATAGACAAAACCTTCAATATTCAACTGCAAGGCTTTTACCGCGGCGCTGAAAAAACCGCTGCCAGCGAGCGCAAACCGATGTATATGGCGAGTTTGGGACTGTCAAAAACCCTG
>RDDY01000007.1 GCA_003852805.1 Chryseobacterium sp. | reverse complement strand
ATCATATCTTCATCAACAGTGCCGGTTTCCGTCTTGACCATATCGTCATTTACCAAATTATTGACGGCGTGTTCTTCTCGAACCTTGTCCTAAAAAACGGACTGACCGATGAAGATATGATCCTCGATGCGCGCACCAGTGATGCCGTTGCCATGGCCGTGCGTTTTGATGCACCTGTTTACACCACAGAGCAGGTGCTGTCCGAAGCCGGAATCTTGTTGGAAATAGAAGAAGCCGACAGCGGATTTGCAACCAACGATCCTTTTGAGGAAGATGCGACAGGGCTGAGTTCTTTGAGTACGGAAGAGCTGCAAGCCAAGCTGGACGCTGCCGTAAAAGAGGAAGACTTTGACCAAGCTCTGGAGATTCAGCAAGAAATCAAAAAACGCAAAAAAAACATCGACTGATAACCCACTGCTGTTTCCGCAGCATTATATTTCTAATCTATGAATCTCAAACTTAGACTCACTGTGCTGAGTTTCCTGCAGTTTTTTGTGTGGGGAGCTTGGCTTACCACCTTGGGCACTTACGGCTTTGCGTACAAGCAATGGAGCGGCGCAGAGTTTGGTGCCGTCTTTTCCACGTTGGGCATCGCTTCGGTTTTTATGCCGGCGCTCATGGGGATTGTTGCCGACAAATGGGTAAATGCAGAAAAGCTCTACGGCATACTCCATCTGCTGTACGGCGGAACGCTTTTCCTTTTGGCAAAGACAGATGATCCTACCACGTTCTTCTGGATTCTTCTCGTCGGGATGTGTTTCTACATGCCGACCTTGGCGTTGTCCAACTCCATTTCTTATAAGTTGTTGAAAGACCAAAACTACGACGTGGTAAAGGTTTTCCCACCGATCCGTGTGTGGGGAACCATCGGCTTTATTGTTGCCATGTGGATCACGAATATCTTCAGCGACAGCCGCTCGTTCTCCGGTTTCGGAATCGAGGTGGGAACAGGTCTGGCCGACTTCTTCAACAATTCGTTGAATGCCAATCAATTCTACATTGCCGGAATCGTTGCGGTTTTCTTGGGTGTTTATGCATTTTTCCTGCCGCGCGTTCCGCCTCCGCGTTTGATCAGTAAAGACGCCACTTTTGCGCAGAAACTGGGCATTGATGCGTTCAAGCTTTTTGCCGATAAAAAGATGGCGCTGTTTTTCATCTTTTCGATGTTCTTGGGCGCTGCACTTCAGTTGACAAATATGTATGGCGATACCTATTTGAAAGACTTCGGAAATGTCGCGGCGTACGCAGAATCTGCCGTGGTTAAATATTCGACCATGATCATTTCGATTTCTCAGATCTCCGAGACTTTATTCATCTTGGCCATCCCGTTTTTCCTGAAGAGATTCGGCATCAAGAACGTGATGCTCATCAGTATGGGCGCGTGGGTTCTGCGTTTCGGTTTCTTTGCTTACGGTGCACCGGCCGGCTTCGGGATTGTATTGATTATTTTGTCAAATATCATCTACGGCATGGCGTTCGACTTTTTCAATATTTCGGGATCACTGTTTGTGGAAACATCTACCAGCAGCAAGATCCGTTCTTCGGCGCAAGGTGTATTTATGATGATGACCAATGGCTTTGGTGCCATACTTGGCAGTTCGGTGAGCGGTGTGGTGATTTCGGAATTCTTTACCGATGGTGCCGGCAATAAAGATTGGCACCATATCTGGCTGTACTTTGCAATCTATGCTCTGATCGTCGCCGTGTTGTTCGCTGTTTTATTCAAGCACAAACACAATCCGCACGAAATACCGGAAACGGTGCATTAGCATTAGAACAAGAAGGATCGTCTCAGAGACGATCCTTTTTTATTCTTCATGACCGACGCTGAATTATCGTCCGACGCTACGAAGCCTACCGTTTATGGCAAGCCTTTTTTTTGTATTTTAGGGCCGGAAAAATAACCGAGGCCGCAGACGATATTGTGTGGACGGCTTCATCAAATCAAAATAATTTATTCATCAGTTATG
>RDDY01000058.1 GCA_003852805.1 Chryseobacterium sp. | reverse complement strand
CAAAAGAATTACAGTGAGTTTGCGCACTTGGTTTCCAAGCTGTTTCGCTCACAGTTCATCGCGTTCATCGGCAATGTGTTGTGGTCGTTCCCGGTGGCTTTGGCCATTATTTACGGTGCGGAGATTTTGTTCAAACAGAACTTTGCCGTATCTAAGGCTGATAAATTTTTAATCGATCTGGATCCTGTCCGCTCCAAAGCGATTCTGCACGCGAGCATTGCCGGCTTCTATCTTTTCTTGTCGGGGATTATTGCGGGTAACGTGGGCAACAGTTCTGTCTACTACCGTATCCCGAAGCGTATCAAGAAAAGCCCGGTGTTGAATTATTTCGTCGGGCCGAAAACCGCCGAGCGTTTATCGCGGTATTATGAGCGGAATTGGAGCGGCATTGTCTCGAACGCTTGGTTCGGTGTGTTTCTGGGCGCCACTGCGCCAATCGGTGCGTTTCTGGGTTTGGATTTGGATATCCGACACATTACTTTTGCTGCGGGAAATTTTGCGCTGGGACTGTACGGAAAAGGATTCTCCGTGGCGGCATCCACTTTCTGGATCTGTCTGATTACCGTTTTCATCATCGGTTTTTTCAACTTTTTGGTGAGTTTCGGTCTGTCGATGTTGTTGGCCTTCCGCTCCAGAAAAGTGAACTTTGGTGAGAGTCGGGAGATTTATAGGGAGATTTTCAGGTATTTCATTGCCAATCCGCTGCGCTTCTTTTTCCCGTTCCGCTCCAGGCTGGACAGCCGTGCGATGGAGCTGATACAGGAAAAACCTACAAAATCACCAGATCAGTAATCTCGGCTACATCCGTTTGTGTGGCAATCTTATCCAGCAGTTGCGTTTTGCGGCGGCGCAAATCGTTCTTCAATAAAGGTGAACCGATTCTCATGCTTAGGACGCCGTCCACCAATGCCACACTGCTGATTTCTGCGTAGAAACTGTCGTCCAGATAATCACGCAGGAACGCGCGGATTTTTAGGATTTGCACTTTGTCTTCCAGTTTGTGGTATTTCACAAAAGACTGCACCAGTTCTGACGACAAGTATTCGCGCTTTTTTCTCATAATTCAAATATCTTGCTGTCTTCACTGATTGTTTTCACTACCATCTCCGTCCGCTCACGGTTGGTGTCGGTGATAAACAGTTGCCCGAAGTTCTCCTGCCGTACCAAGGAAATCAATTGCAGCACGCGCGAGTCGTCCAATTTATCGAAGATATCGTCCAAGAGTAAGATGGGGACTTTGCCGGTCAATTCTTGCAGTTGTTTCATTTGAGCCAATTTCAGCGCTACCAAGAATGATTTCTGCTGGCCCTGAGAGCCAACTTTTCTGATGGCGTTGCCGTTCATCTCAAAGCGAAGTTCGTCCTTATGAACGCCGCGGGAGGTATAGGTCAAGGCTCTGTCTTTTTGTAAGGTTTCGTGCAAAAGTTCTGCAAAATCGGTGTCGTCCAAATCGGAATGGTAAGGAATTCATAGAAAAACTCTCGCCCGTTGTCTCTCATTATTACGAGGTTATTTCGGGCGGAAACGAGAGTGACTCATTGTCTTACCATTCCGATTTGGACGACACCGATTTTGCAAACGACTTCAGCAAAGCATTGCGTTGTTGAATGGTTTTCTGGTAAAGAATAAGATCGTTTAAATAAACGGCATCGGTCTGGGAAAGCACCGTATCCAAAAATCGGCGCCTGCTTTCCCCCGAGTCCGAAATTAAATTTTGGTCGTACGGCGAAATCATTACCGAAGGCAGATAACCGATGTGTTCAGCCAATCGAGTGTAGGCTTTGTCGTTTTTTTTGATGACTTTTTTATTCGCCGGCGGCATTGCTATTTGTATGCGGTCTTCAGCGTCAGGACGCTCTACCAAAGCATTGATGCTGAAGAAATCTGCCTCGGGTCCTATATTGTTGGCATCGGAGTTGGGCAGAAAGCTTTTCCCCAATGACAAGTAATGCAGCGCATCCAACACATTGGTTTTGCCCACGCCGTTGTTGCCGACAAAGCAGTTGATCTGCGGCGAGAATTCAAAATAACGCTCGGCGTGGTTCTTGAAATTGGTAAGGCTGAGGCTGCGGACAATCATCGGTCAAAAATACTTTATTACCGGCAGAAACAAAAACGGCAGCGCCGAGCAGCTTTCCACCCAAAACGAGAAATAAAGCGCAGGTCTCTTCGGCGTGGCAAAATAAACGAGCGCGAACGAAACCGCCACCGCAATGCAAAAAGCCGTGGCAAAGTCGACGGGAAGTCTGAAAATTGCAAGCAGTGCAGAGCCTGTCAATAATAAATACGCCAAATATTTGGTTCGCTGTATGCCGATGAGCCGGGGAAAGGTGACCACCGTGTCGTCTAAAACGTCTCGGATATCAAACGGCAGCACCAGCGCCGTAATGTACAACAGCGATACGCTGAACGCAGGCCAATCAAATTGCGCTGCGGCCAGCCAAGAGTTGACCAATGCCCAAACCAAGCCCACATAAAAAATCTTGAGCAACGGAACCTTTCTGATTCCGCGATGCAGGAAAAAACTGTTGTACAGCAAGCCCAAGACTACAATAATTGACCATTTGAACAGCCGAACGGCGTTGTGGTTGTGAATGATCAACGCCGCACAGGCAATGCCGGCCAAGATATCCAGAACGATTACCTTGGAAAAGTGCCGTGATTGTTGGTATTTGGTATAAAGGTAGCCGCTGAGGTAGGTAATAAAAACCAGCGCAACGGTGGGCGCGCGGAGCGACATTTGCTCTGCCATGAAAAATGCCGCGAACAGAGTGCCGCAAACGGAGACGAACAATTGACTGTCGACGAGGTATTTTTTAAGTAATTTTATCAACGTAAATCAAAAATAAACGATATGAACCGCACAGGCAAGCTGCTGTTACTATTCTTGTCGATGCTGTCTCTTACGGCATTCGGGCAATACAACTACGACGCGCAGTGGAAGAAAATACAAGCCAACTCAAAAAGCGGCGGCTTCAAGTCCAACTTGCAGCTTGTTGCGGACATCCGGAATCACGCCATGAACGATAAAAATATGGTAGAACTTGCCAAAGCCTTGCGCGCTGAATACAATTTGCGCCACGCGGTTGAAGACGACGCGCAAAATGATTTCGATAATCGGTTTTTTGCGAGACTCGGGCAGATGGAAAAAGAATTCAAAGGCAAGGACCAACTGCTGTTTCGGATGCTTGAGTCGGAATTTGTACGATCTTACTATGACCGGAACCGGTGGCAAATCAACCGTCGAACAAATTTGGAAAGCGACGATTTGTCAAAGATCGAAACCTGGTCGCGCTTGGATTTCAAAAACTATTTGCGGAAAATTTACAAGGAGTTGCTCTCGGCAGATTTGGAAAATGTAGCGTTGACACCGTACCGTAAGATTTTTAGCGATGCGGACAACATCGACTATTTCCCAACCTTGCGCGAATGGGTGACACTCCAAGAAATCGAGTTCCTGAGCGACCGTCAACTGTTCACGCCCAATGAACTGAAAGAAAATACCGCCGAGGTAGACCGCGCATTCTCAAAATTGATTTCCCAAAACAATGGCAATGCGCGGCTGTATTTCAAGCACAGGAAACTCAACCACGACTGTGCACAAACAAATTGCAAAGACAAGCTTCAACAACTTATCAAACTTTATCAATCCGACGAAACCGGTGATTATAAAGTGATGATCGCAACCGAGATAGTGGATGAGCTTACGGCCAAAGAACGCTATACCGATGCGTTGCAATGGATAGCCCGCGTAAAACAGGAATTCCCTAAGTCGACTTTCTTGAACAACATAAAAAACCGTGAGGCCGGAATCATCAATCCGTCGCTGACGTTGCATTTTGAACGGCAGACACTTTCGGCTCGTCCGATTCAGATAGTCGCCGAGCATAAGAACCTGCCGAAGTTCGAACTGAAGATATACCGTACAGATGAACCCGCCGCTTTCTTTGAATTTGTGCGCAATTCAGACATCGACAACGAACAAAAGTTGAAGCGGAAATTTTTTAGAACCGAGACATTCGGCCTTCCCAAAACATCGGATTACAAAACACATAAAACCGCGGTGGCTGCCGGCGCACTTCCGCCGGGGCTGTATATCGTAGATTATATAGTTAACGATTCCGTGCAAGATTCGTATCCGATCATCGCCGGTAACCGCCGCATTGTTTTCCAAAACAAGGACAAGAGCGGCTCAGAGCGTTTATTGCTGATCGACAGTGATACGGGCGAAGCGTTGGGAAGTCAAAACCTTGAGATTTGGGAAAATATCGGTGGCAATAAATCGGTTAAAAAAACAGCAACTACCGATTCCGACGGAAGTTTCCAAATAGAGAGCGGTGAAAAAAGATATTCGCGGGATTACCTTATCAAAGCTCCGGGAAACCAATATACGCTAACGTCCCATTACGGCTATTACGGTGAAAACTCCGGCGATGATAAAATAAAAAAGCAAGCGCAGATATTCATTGACCGCGGCATCTATCGCCCGGGTCAGGTTTTGTACTTTAAAGTGGTAAATACGCAATTGCAAGGCGCCCAAGAAAATGTGGTTACGCAATTGAAACAAAAAATAACGCTGTACGATGCCAACGGTCAAGAGTTGTCCGCACAGGACTTCACCACCAATGAGTTCGGCTCCTATCACGGCAGTTTTACATTGCCACAGGGGCAATTGAACGGCAATTTTTCTTTACGAATCAAGGACGGCAATCTCAGCGCATACAAATCGTTCCGTGTAGAAGAGTACAAGCGCCCTAAGTTTGAAGTCAGCTTCGAGCCGATAAAAGGCGAATACCATTACGGCCAAACGCTGGAGGTGAAAGGCAGCGCCAAAGCTTTTTCAGGCGTGCCGCTGAGCAATGCGCGCGTGATGTACGAGATTAAGAAACGCAACATCCGCTGGCGTTATTTCTCTTGGTTGCCGGAATCGGACGATAATGAGAATTCCATCTTGGGCGAAGTCATCGCGGACGAGCAAGGCAATTTCACGATTAAGGTTGAATTAAAAAAAGACGAAACGCGGGAAGGAATCCAAATCGACAATTATGAAATCACCGCGTCCGTAACGGATGTGAACGGCGAAACACAATCGGCCGACACCCAAGTGCGCGTCGCCTCGGTTTCCCATTATCTGCAAATCAAAGAGACAAAAGCCGATTATTATACGGACGAATCCGTGCTTGTGAAGGCAGAAGCCAAGAATTACAACGACCAAGAACTCAAGAAAACAGCAACCGTCCGTTTATCAAAGTTAACCGAACCCGAACGCATTTTCCGTCAAACCTTTGAGAGCGCTGTTCAAGATTTGCCGCTGATGACCAAAGCGGATTTCGTCTCGAAGTTTCCGCACGACCGCTTCGATAAAAACGATCTGAAACCCGCCGTGGAAAAAGTCGTCAGCCAAAGATCGCAAGAAACCGGCAAAGACATCGACTTGGGGAAACTTCCGGCAGGAACTTACCGACTCGAGGTTTTCAACATCGAAGGCAAAGACAGCATACGCACAGAACAGGAGTTCAGGGTCTGGAACCGCGACGGTTTGAGTCCCGAACAAAAACCTTTCTTGCGTGTTGTGGCACCAAGAACCCAAGTGAAACAAGGCGAAAAAATACAGGTCTATATTTACTCGGCGGTGCCGAAGGCTCTTCTGAGGATTTATGTTCAAAACGGCAACGGGCGAACGCGTACGGAAACACGCACTTTCAAAAACGGGAAGACGATATATGAGTTCGTCGCGCCGAGGGACGACGGCATCAGCGCAATTGATTTGCAGTTTCAACTTGCAGCCTTTAACGATGTCGAGACCCGCCGGATTGTCATTGAGATAGAAAGTGCCCGGAAACCGTTGCGCATCGAGACGGTGACTTTCCGCGACAGGATAGAGCCGGGCGCCAAAGAAAAATGGTCGGTGAAAGTTTTGGGCGACGATAAGGAAAAGGTAAATGCCGAAGTGTTGGCCAATATGTACGACCAATCGCTCGACCAATTTGTGGCCAACCGTTTCAACTGGTCGAAGTTGTACACCCGGCCGTATTCTATCCGCGGTTACGGAATTGACCGGTCTTTACAGTCCGAATACTATGCGCGCCGTATGCAACTGCTGGAAGAACAGGCGATTGTTCCGCTGAGCTTTGATTGGATGGATAATAGTCTGCTGTACGGTGGGGGGCGCAAATATGCTTTCAGAAAAATGATGGCAGCGGAGGTAACTTCGAGCCGTGCAGCCGGTCTGGAAGAAGTAGTTGTTCAAGGCTATGCCAATAAAACTGTACCCGCGCCAACGGCGGCTCCCAGAACGGAAGCTGCGCCGGAAAGCCTCGAGAAAATCCCCGTCAGACAAAACCTGAACGAAACTGCATTTTTCTATCCGAACCTGAAAACGGATAAAGACGGAAATGTAGAGTTTGAATTCACTTCACCCGAGGCGCTGACACGATGGAAGCTGATGTTCTTGGCGCATACGAAAGATGCACGTGCGGCCGTGCTGGAAAAACAAGTGGTAACGCAGAAAGAGTTCTCTGTGACACCCAACTATCCGCGTTTTCTGCGCGAGGGAGATCAAATTGTTTTCCAGTCGAAACTGAGCAGCTTGGCAGACCGCGCCTTGCAGGGCAGGGCAATGTTGCAGATTTTGGACGCCACCACTATGGCGGATGTTACGGAGCGTTTTGAGGTCGGACAAACAACTCAAAGCTTTGGTCTGAATCCGCAATCCGGAACATCGGTAAGTTGGCAACTCAAAGCGCCGAAAAACTTGTCATCGGTAATTTTGAAAGTGGTGGCCACGGCGGGCAACTTCTCCGACGGCGAGCAGCAGGCCATCGCCATTCTGCCCAACCGAGTGTTGGTGACCGATGCCGTGCCTGTTTTTGTGAAAGAAGGTCAAACCAAGACTTTTACCCTCGATAATTTATTGAACAACAACTCGTCAACAGTAACCAATGTTCGCACCTCTTTGGAACTGACCACCAACCCGATTTGGGACGTCATCTTTGCGCTGCCGAGTTTGAAAGCCGATGCAAATTCGTCGGCAGATGTGATCTTCAATAAATGGTTCGCAGATGTATTGGCGAGTGAAATCATAAAGGCCAACCCGCGCATCAAAGCCGTCTTTGACGAATACAACAAGAAAGGATTGTTGGCCTCAAACCTGGAAAAAAGCCAAGAGTTAAAGCAAATCCTTTTGGAAGAAACGCCGTGGGTTTTGGACAGCCAAAGTGAAAATGAACAAATGCAGAAAGTGGCACGCTTGTTTGATCTGAACAATATGCGCATTGAGATGCAGTCCGACTGGCAAGAATTGCAAAAACTGCAAAACCCCGATGGCGGCTTCAGCTGGTATCCGGGTTACCCAAGCAGTTACTCGGTGTCGCTCTACATCTTGAAACAGCTGGGCAAACTGAACGAATGGTTGAAGGGTGATACGGCAGACTATACATCGAGTGCGCAAAAGCAACTGACGACAAAGTTGATTTCTTACGTCGATACAGAGTTAAACCGCCATTGGGATGTGAAGAAAGATCGTCCGTGGAGCAACTATGCGTTGGATTATTTAGACACACGCCGATACTGGGAAAAACAAGCGCCACTGACCAACAACGGTACTGCTTTGAAATCCTCGGTCATGGCTGCCGCGAAAAGGGCAGACATCCGAGACTTTACTTTCTTCGGCCTTCACCGTGCGGCCTTGTTGTTTGACGCATATAGCCAAAAAGAAGTTTCGGCAAGGCTTGTCCGCTACCTTAAAGAAACTGCGGTTCAGTCCGAAACCCAAGGCGCGTACTGGAAACAAAACTTGAACGATTGGGGTTGGTATTCCACCAAGACGGTCAACCATGCCGGCGCTGTGGAAGCATTTTCTAAGTTGCAGCCGCAGGACGAAAACTTTATAGAGGAGTTGAAAATATGGCTCGTCACTCAAAAAGAAGTAAGCTCTTGGCCCACATCGCGGTCCACCGCAGAAGTGATTTTTACGCTGCTGAGTTCGGGGAAATCTTGGACAGCGCCCGAAAGCGACAAGGCGGAAATCACTTGGGCCGGGAAACGGGTTGACGGCGTAGCCGGAACGGAATCAGCTCCCTCTCCTATGGAGAAAGCAGGGGTGAGGGGTACAGGCTATATCAAAGAGACTGTGGCTTCCGATAAAATCGACAAATCCTTGGCCAGGCTAACGGTCAAAAAAGATGGCCCCGGCATTGTGCAGGGCGGACTGTTCTGGCAATATTATGAAGATTTGGATAAGATAAAATCTTCGGAAACTTATGTTTCCATTACCAAGGAACTATACCGCAAAGTCAAAACAGAGAACGGCGAGCAGTTGCAGAAGATAACGCCGTCAACGCCTTTGAAGGTGGGTGACCGCGTGACCGTCAGAATGATTCTGAATACCGACAGGAATATGGAGTTCGTGCACCTTAAAGACATGCGCGCAGCAGGTTTTGAGCCGCTGGATGTTCTGTCGGGTTACCAGTGGAAAAACGGTTTGGGATATTACCAAAGCACCAAAGATGCTTCCACCAATTTCTACATCCGGCAGATGCCGAAAGGACGGTATGTGTTTGAGTACGACTTGATCTGCAATGCGGCAGGCACTTTCAGCAACGGTATTTCTACTTTGCAGAATTACTACGCGCCACAGATGAATTCGCATACAGTGGGCAGTACCGTCCGGATAACGCAATAAAAACCGAACCGCTTGAAAGAGCGGTTTTTCTTTGCAACCGATGGAACAAAGTCGATTAAACCGTAGGAAGGAGGAATATCGTATTTTTGAGGAAATTTAGTATCGATGAAAAAAAGTGTTCTGGCGGGTTTTCTGGCCGTCACCGTTTTGATGGCGTGCAATAAAGACAAAGAAATCATCAGCAGTCTTCAAGATCACAATGCAACCATGATGGAGAAAGGATATCGATTTGGCGAGGCCATCAGTCTGCCGAAGGAAGTAACCGACAATGCCGAGAGCGTATCCATCAGTTTTGGCGATGCCGAGACAAGCTCGCTTACCGTTGATCCGCAACATTTTAAGTTGGGAGACAACGATCTTACCTTCATCATCAAAAAGAAAAACGGCGAGATTCTTCGGCAGGACGCTACCATCAATGTTTTTGCGTCAAAGCCCGAGGCCGTTCTGTCTTATGAAATCGTGGCCGAATATCCGCACAGCGTAGAAAGCTTCACACAGGGTTTTCAGTTGGAAGGAAATACCATATATGAGTCCGACGGTCAGAACGGAAGTTCCAGAATCGTTAAGTATACGCTGGGGTCGACAACGCCCATTGCCGAGACACGCCAGCCACAAGAGGTTTTCAGCGAGGGCAGTACCGTATTGGGCGATAAGGTGTACCAATTGACATGGCAAAACAAAAAAGGTTTTATCTACAACAAATCAGATCTGTCGCTTGTGGGGGAATTTCCTTATCCGCCGAGCATGATGGAAGGTTGGGGACTTACCACCGACGGCAAAAGCCTGATTGCCTCCGACGGCACCAAGAATATCTATTTCTTGGATCCTGCCGATCCTTCCAAGATGCAACGCTACATCAGCGTGGCCGGACACGAAAATATTTTCGATAAACTGAACGAACTGGAATACCACAACGGCTTTATCTACGCCAACGTATGGCAGACCGCGCAAATTCTGAAAATAGATCCTCGCACGGGCGAAGTGACCGCCAGGATCGATCTTACTCCGTTAGCACAAAAGCACACCAAAGGCGCCGATGATGTCTTGAACGGCATTGCCTTCCGCGGTGAGAATATGTTGGTCACCGGCAAAAACTGGCCGACGATTTATGAGATCAAAGTCAAATAGATTTCTATCAATCATTTGTTTGGTACTGCTGTTTTTCTCGGAGAAAACAGCAGCGCAGAACATTGTGCCTTTTGACAGCCTCCGACTGAAGAACATGCAGTTCCTCGCGGACGATTATGGCAATTTTTATTACAACGATCTGCGGAATCTGCGCTTCGTAAAAACCGATTCGTCGGGTAAGATTACGGCTGAGCTGATGCCCGCTCGGCCGTTTCGGGTTCAGTCTGTGCGGAATCCTCTAAATATCGTATTGTTCTCCGCAAACGCACAGCAGCTCCGCTTTGTGGATCAAAATCTGAACGATATTCAACCCGCCGTAAATCTGGCGGAAAAGTTCGGCTTCATAGTCGCGGCCTATGTAGAAGACCAAGAATACGTCCGGCTGTTGGAGGAAACCGGCAGACGGCTCCTGCGCTACGATATTCGACGTGGCAAAATAGTGAGTTCGGTGGTTCTTGAAACGGATTACGACGGCATTGTCGATATGGTAGCCCGGAAGGACAAAATCTATATTGCTCGCACTTCGGCCGTAGAAACTTACAGCAGAAGCGGACGCTTGTTATCGACAGCGCAGGCCACGGCATTGCAGCGCCTCGAATTAAGAAACAACGCCGTCTATGCTTTGAGTTCCGACAAAGCCTTCCGCATCGAGGAGGACGGGACAATGACTGCCGTGTTCGAAAAACCGGGTGCACTCGCGCTGGCGCTCAATACCCGTTTTTGGGTTGCCATCGTTGGCAACAAACTTTATCTTTACCCCGTAAAAAAATAACCGCTTACCGACGCAATCCGCAGTCGTTCCAAAGCGGAAAATCAATACTTTATTTCTATGCATATTGCTGTTACCGGTAACATCGGGGCCGGAAAAACCACGCTGACCACCATGTTGTCCAAGCATTACGGTTGGGAATGTCAGTTTGAGGACGTAGACCACAATCCTTATTTGGACGATTTCTACCACGACATGGCCAAATGGGCTTTTAATCTGCAAATCTATTTTTTAGGCAGCAGATTCCGTCAAATCAAAGAAATCCGCGACAGCGGAAAAAACATCATTCAGGACCGAACCATTTATGAAGACGCCCACATCTTTGCCAAAAACCTGAGCGATATGGGGCATCTGACGGAGCGCGATTACAGCAACTATCTGTCGTTGTTCGAGCTGATGAAAGACTTTGTGGCGCCACCCGATTTGTTGATTTATCTGAAGGCCGACATCCCGAAGCTTGTGGGGCAGATTGCAAAAAGAGGCCGAGATTATGAAACCGGCATTAGCATTGATTACTTGTCGAAGCTCAATGACAAATATGACCAATGGATCGACAGTTATGACGAGGGCAAGCTGCTGATTATAGACGTCAATAATTTGGATTTTGTAGAACGGCCCGAGGACTTCGGCTATATTTTGGAGCGCATAGATGTAGAACTGAACGGCTTGTTTTGATTATTGAGAATGTTTCAAAAATTTGTTGTAATTTTAAGAATTAAATAAACATAATCATGATTCGGGTGCTTCACAATAACAGCTGTTCCAAGTCCAAGGCTATATTGGAATTCCTGGATGAAAACAATATCAAGTTTGAGATCATCGACATCATTGCCGATCCTCTCTCGCATATAGAAATCTTGACACTGCTGAAAAAGCTCAACATGACGCCGAGCCAACTTCTGCGCACGCACGACAAAGCATTCATTGCGAAATACGGCAAAGGTACCGTAAGCGACGAGCAGGCGATGAAGATTTTGGAAACCGAGCCGCAGTTTATGCAACGGCCGATTTTGGTCAAGAAAGAGTTTGCGATGATCGGTCGACCGTTGGAGAACGCCAAGCTTTTCGTAGAATAAACAAACCGCTGTAAAGGCGGTTTTTGTTTTAAGGTAGAACGGACAAGAATGCCAATGCATCAGCCGAATTTTCTTTTCCGCAAATAAAAGAACAGCGTGGCACCTGCAACACAGACGAGCAGGGGAGCGAGGAGATTGAGCCAACGGAAGTAACCGCGCCGCTCTTCGGCCGGCTGTCTGTCCAGCAGGCGCAGAGGTGCACTGCGGTCACGCAGAGTCATCAGTTGTGCATCGTCCAGCAGATAATCCAAAGAGTTGCGCAAAAACTGCTCGTTGCCGTAGAGGTAACCCGTCAACAGGTCAAAACCCAAAGGCGTCGGCTCGCCTTTGACCACATTGTTCTTCGCCACATCGCCGTCGGAAATGACGATCATTTTATTCTCGGGGCTTTCGCGTACAAAGTTGTTGATCTCGTTGCGCTC
>RDDY01000002.1 GCA_003852805.1 Chryseobacterium sp. | reverse complement strand
GTCGTTCAGCAGTTCGCGGTTATCCCAAATATTTTCAATCGTTTGTTGTAAAGTCATTCCGTTTGATTTTGTGCAAAAATAAGAATTAGATTCCGATCCGTCGAACGAAGAGAAAAGCGCGGTTCCAGTACGCTTCGTTCAACGATGATATCATCACTCCTTTAGAAGTCGAAGCGTGGATAAAAGTGACCTCGCCGTTTTTCAACACATCGTGTACAATGCCGACGTGGCTCACCGTGTTGCCACCATTCGTGGCAAAGAATACCAGGTCGCCCGGTTTGGCGTTGGAGATGTGCACCTCTGTTCCTTGCTTGGCCTGGTCCGCAGAACGGCGCGGCATCTTTATTTTGTTTTTGTCGAAAACCTGGCAGATCAATCCCGAGCAGTCCAAACCCGACTTGTCGTTCCCGCCGAGTTTATACGGCGTGCCTGTGTACTGTTCGGCATCACGCAACAAATTGTTGACAAACTGCGTATTCCGACCTCGGAAATCGGATGAAAGTTCTTTCAAAATTGCGTTCCTGATCGCATTGTCGCGGTCGCGGTTGGCCTGCATTTGTTTGCGCGAACCGCAAGATACCGTTACGAGGGCGGCGAAAAACAAGGTGACGATTTTCTTCATGGACACAAATATAGCATAGATTTATGATCCAAGATATCGAAGAAGTTTATCGTGTTTTGCTACATCTTACGCCTGCTCGGAGCGAATCCGGATTTCGCTCGACAAGGTCTTATGTACGGGACAGCGGTCTGCAATCTCCATCAGGCGTGACCTCTGTTCATCGCTCAACGGACCGTGCATTTCAATTTCTTTTGTAAAAGTATCTATCTTGGCAGACGGTTTTTCAGAGTTTTGACAATCGGCGGCGTGCTCGCGCGAATGCTTTATGTGCACCGTAACGTTCTGCAAGTCCCATTTTTTGTGCCGAGCGTACATCTGCATGGTCATTGCAGTGCAAGCCGCCAAGCCACTCGCCAAATAATCGTAAGGGCTCGGTCCGTAATCTTTTCCGCCGACTTCCACCGGCTCATCTGCAACGAGGGAATGCGAGCCGGCAGCAATGTGCGTGGTGAATATGTCTTCACTGTCCAGATCGGCGGTTACCCGGCTTTTACTTTTCAGAGTGCGCTCAGCGGGAATCGGCACATATCGGGAAGCCCAAGCTGCAATCACGTGGCCCACGTAGAGCGAGTCTTGCGCATCGCTCAACAGATGATCTGCGCCGTCCAACGATACAAAACTCTTGGGGTGGAAGGCGGCTTTGAAAAGTTCCTCGGCATTTTTTATGCCTACAATTCGGTCCTGCGGTGAATGCATGATGAGCAGCGACTTTTTGAAATGGCGCACAATTTCTGACATCGAATAGTTTTCCAGATCGTCCAAGAACTGTTTCTTAATCGTAAAATCTCTGCCGCCGATATCGACCAACGCTTTCCCTTTCCGCTCTATTTCTTCGTGATCCTCTTTCAAAAGATGCCGTACGTGCACGGGGTCGCTTGGTGCGCCAATGGTGGCTACTGCTTTTACATCAGGCAACCGATCAGCCGCAAAGATGCTTGCCGCACCGCCCAGCGAATGGCCGATCAAAAGGCTTGGCGCCATATAATTTTCGCGTAAGAAATCGGCAGCGGCTACCAAATCGTCGACATTTCCCGAGAAATTGGTTTCGGCAAAATCGCCCTCGCTGTCGCCCAATCCGGTAAAATCAAAGCGCAGCACACCGAAGCCGGCGCGGGTTAATTCCGTGCTGATGTTTCGGATGGCAATTAAGTTTTTGGTGCAGGTAAAACAATGAGCAAAAAGCGCGAAATTGTGTGGGTCACGGTCCGGCGGCAACTGTAAAATTCCGCCCAAGCGTTCGCCGTTTTTATTTTGGAAATCAACGTTGATTCTTTTCATAGTCTGCTGAAGTTAAAAGTTGACTGCCATCTTATTGAAATTCCTTTTCATCAAAATTATCGTAGTACGAGAAGTCTTT
>RDDY01000104.1 GCA_003852805.1 Chryseobacterium sp. | reverse complement strand
TCGACTCAGTTCTTTAGAATTTATTGTTTTTTGTGATGAGCAAGCCGTTAAAGCGAACAGCATAAAACCGAATAATAACCATATCTTTTTCATAACTTATTTTTTATTTCAAATTTAGCAATATTTGCGCCGTAATGTATGTGTAACTTGGAACAGATTTTGAAAGACTGCTCAAAATTTTAACGTAATGAAAATTAAACAATGGATCGGCGGAATAGCGATTGCGGGACTGCTGACGGCTTGCGTAACCAACCCTTTGACAGGCCGCAGATCAGTTCAGCTGGTAAGCAATGCTGAGATAAATGCAATGGCACTGCAGCAGTATAAGCAGACCTTATCCAAAACATCGGTGGTAACAGGCACGGCAGATGCCAACAGAGTAAAAACCGTAGGCAATCGAATCAGGAACGCGGCGGCGGCCTATTACCGCAGCATCGGCCGCGAAGGAGATTTGGCGCAGTATAACTGGGAATTCAATTTAATTCGCGACAATCAGAAAAACGCTTGGTGTATGCCGGGCGGCAAAGTGGCGTTTTACACAGGCATTATGCCCATCTGTAGAGACGAAAACGGAGTGGCCGTGGTTATGGGACACGAAGTGGCGCACGCACTTGCAGGCCATGCCAACGAGCGGGTTTCTCAGGCTGCCCTGGCACAAGGTCTTGGACAACTGGGTTCGCAACTTTTGGGCGGCGGCGCCGGCAACAGCAGCCAATGGGCGCAGCTCTTTAACGGACTGTACCCATTAGGTGCGCAAGGAGTACTGCTCGGCTATGGTCGTTCGCAGGAATTGGAGGCCGACCAAATGGGGCTTTACATGATGGCCATGGCAGGTTACGATCCGCGTCAGGCACCGGCATTTTGGGACAGAATGCAGGCAGCAAGCGGCAACGCTGCACGCCCGCCCGAGTTTTTGTCCACCCACCCCAATCCGCAGAGCAGACGCGCAGACTTGGAAAAAAATATGGCGCGCGCAATGGAATATTACCGTGCAGCGGGCGGCAGATAGCTTACACCAATCTTTATATTTTTAAGAAACCTTTTCAAATCATAACTTTGAAAAGGTTTTGTTATATAGTAAGTGTATGAGAAGTATAACCTTTATCGGGATTGTCTTGCTTGCCGTCGGGTTGCTGATTTATTATTTCACCGGCACCGTTGTGTTTACTCAGGTACTGATCGGCGGTTTATGCGGCGTGGGCATCGGTCTGATCATCGGTGGTATGGTCGGCTATGTAAGCAAAGGAAATGCTGTGAAAGCCGAGGCGCGGAGACAAGAATTTCGCAGGCTTCAACAGGAAAATGCAGAACTGGAAAAACAAGCGGCTGCCTTTACGCAAACAGAGGAAGAGGCACAAAAAAACTGTGATCTGTTTTTCTGATCACGGTTCCCTGTTTTAGAATTGATATCCCAAACCGAGGATAAAGAAACTCGGTCGGTTGTCGTACCGGATTTCTGCACCGGTTGAATTGATGAACGAGCGGGAATCCTTAGAAAAAGCTCCCTCGTATCTTGCATTAACGATTAAACTTTTCAAGCCAACACTGGCTCCGAACTGATAACCGACGGTAAATTCATTTGCGGCATTTTCGCGGAAGCTGCCGAAGGTTTCATCTTTTGACAGATTGTACGAGGCGACGGGCCCCACAAATGCGTTTACATTGGTGCCAAGCAAACTGACGATATTGTACCCCAGCAGTACCGGCACATCTATGCGATTGCTTTTGGCTTTCAACGTTGTGGCTCCCGCAGTGGTTTCGTTGCTGAAAGAAGTGTAATAAATCTCAGGCATTAAAAACAGAGAAACTGCCGGCAGGTCAATCTTTGAAGACACACCTACGTTGAAGCCCGCGCTGTTTTTGCCTTTGCTGTCGAGCGCTTCATTTACCGTTCCGCTGAACTTTTCCCAAGTGGCAGACGAAGTGTTGAACAAAGCATTGGCGCGTACGCCCACTGAGACCTGAGCGCTAAGGCCGATGGA
>RDDY01000239.1 GCA_003852805.1 Chryseobacterium sp. | reverse complement strand
CTGATCTCCTATTATACCTTTTCCAGTGGGGCAAAATTACCGATGCCGAGCCATCGCGCTTTTTGAGCGAAGTAGACGCAGAGTATCTGGAATTATTGAACCCGCCAAGCGAGCAGCGCTTTGTCAACCATTCGGGTTTGCGCTCCGATTTGTTTGATGACAACCCGCCGCGCTTTGTGCCAAAGAAAGCCGCCGAACCGAAAAAAGTTGCGGTCAAAACACCGCAGAAGTTGACGCCGGTAAGTTCAGCCAAGATATCAGGTGGCGGCACAACGGACGACATCGCTGTCGGTGACCGCGTACGCCACGACCGCTTCGGCCAAGGAACGGTAGAATTCTTGGACGGCACCGATCCCCAAAACATCAAAGCCAAAGTGAAATTCGACCATGAAGGCGAGAAGAATTTGATTTTGAAGTTTGCGAAACTGGTAAAGGTATAATAGGAGATCAGTATCCTGTCATTCTGAACGCAGCGAAGAATCTTTAAGTTGAACTGTTGAGATTCCTCCTTTGTCGGAATGACAATGCACTCGCATTCATTTTGTGATTCTGAACGCAGCGGAGCGCAGTGAAGAATCTTTGTTGAATTTTAGAGAGATTCCCCCTTCGTTGGAATGACAATGCGATCGCTTTTGGTGTTCTCCAACATATTGATATCAACCCTACAGAACCAACTCACCAAACATCCTTTCAAAACACTTCTCCAAGTCATCCGTCATACCTACATGCGGCCGACTGGTTTGGATGCCGGAACTGCGGACGGCGGTCAGCCAGCGGAAACGGTCGGGCGTGTCAAGACGGACGATGGGAGAATCACACTTTTCCCCCGCAGCGATTTTTTTGAAAGATTGCAGATTGGCCTCGATAAAGTCAATATCGACGGTCGGCGCAAAGGCTTTGATGCGCTGTTCATCCAAATGAAAATCCATTTTAAGCCAACGTTTCCTTTTGCAGAACATCACCAATCCCACATTTATACACTCGCCGCGTTCCACCCGCGGCACCAGTCGCACTATCGCGTATTCATATAAGTCGCGCTCTTGCATCTTCGGCTTCTTGGGTGAATAGATGTGAATGCTCCAAACGGATGTTCAAAAAGCTTTTGTAAACTTCCCTGATTTGTTCAGGCGAAAGATCGGTGTCGTCCCACTGCAACCAATCGATTGGGATAAGCTCCACAATTTGGTCAAAAACTTCGGTGTTTAATAATTCTTTCGCGTAAGAATCGGCCGATTGCATTTCGGATGCTGCGGGCAGCAGCACATGATCTTTAATCAAAGGAAATTTTGATTTTGCCTTTTCCTCCCAGCCGTCCCACGAATGGTGAAAATAAAGCGATGCACCATGATCTATCAACCACAGTTCGCGATGCCACATCAGCATATTTGTGTTTCTGAAAGTGCGGTCGATATTCGTTACAAAAGCATCGAGCCAAACGATGCGCGATGCGGTTTCGGCATCCACTTTCATCACGGCAGGATCGTAGTTGACCGCTTCTGAAAGATAATGCAGCCCGAGGTTCAATCCTGTACTGGCTTTCAACAAATCCTGAATTTCTTCATCGCCTTCGCTTCGGCCATAATCTTCGACCAAATAAGCCAAGACCATTTCAGGAACCGGCAGTTTCAGCACACGGGCTATTTCGCCGCCGATGAGTTCCGAGATCAACATTTTTACGCCATGGCCCGCGCCACGGAATTTCAGCACATATTTAAAACCGTCATCGGCCTCCGACAGTGCCGGCAGCGATCCACCTTCGCGCAACGGGGTAATGTAGCGTGTGACGGTCACCGTTCTCAAGGGTTCAATTTTCGCCATTCATCAAAAATAACAATATGTATTCGGATTCAGTCAAATTTAACATGTGGATTCTCGACGCTTTGGGGGCAACGGTGACATGGCGAAAAAGAATATAGAGTATAACAGCGATCGCCAGCAGATAGATATAAAAGTTGTACGAAAGCAGGTTGAGATAATTGATGCTGCCG
>RDDY01000235.1 GCA_003852805.1 Chryseobacterium sp. | reverse complement strand
TGAAAATATCGTTCAGAAATTCAAGCATTGCGTCCGCAGCCTTTTCCAAGTCGCCGGGAAGTTTGTCTGCCGACCACGGCTCAGCGGCACCGAAAACATGATTGGCGTCTCTGATAGACAGCAGCCGAGATTCTTTCGCCCACTGATGCAGCAGTTCGGCTTCTTTGTCTTTGACCGCCTCGTCGTCGGTTCCTTGTATAGTCTTCGTAAAAACCGTAATAATGCGGCATTTGCTGGTGCGTCCTTTTATTTTCGGAATACATGACACCGTCTTTTTTCCAGGTTTCCAACCGCTCGCCGGAGGGAAACCGATAACCAAAATGACTGACGCCGGCCAAGGTTATCAATGCCTTGACGCGGCTGTCTTCAAAGGCTTTTATTACAGAAATCCCACCACCGCGGCTGTGGCCTATGATGGCTACGCGATGAGCGTCAACCTTCGGATGTGTTAAATAATGATCTAAAACCGCATTGTAGTCGGACATCTCTTTTGTAAAGTTGTTATGGCCGAAAGCTTCCAAGTCTCCGAACGCTCGCGGATTATCGAGCGTAGTGCCGTTGTGCGAGAAGTTGAATTTGACAAAAAAATAACCTGCTTCGGCAATTTTCCTCGCCATCAATTCCCACGCGCCCCAATCTTTGTAGCCTTTGTATCCGTGCACAAACAGCACCAGCGGCAGCTTGTCTTCCGACGAAGGGAAATATTCGTCGGCGAGAAAGTCTTTGGTTTGCGGATTTGAAATGGTTTGGTTTTTATTTTCTGTGAGGCTCATAAACATCCGGTTAAGCCTTTCTCACAGCAAAACAAAAGCCATCCGTTGGGATGGCTCTTAAATTTAAAACCGAAAACGGTCTACCAGATTTTGATTCGTTCGGCCGGCGCCTTGTACATCTTGTCACCCGGCTTTGTGTCGAAAGCTTCATGGAAGGAATCCATATTGATGATCGGGCCGAAACTGCGGTAGTACCCCGGCGAGTGCGGATCGGTTTTCACCTGATTCATCATGTACTGATCCGTAGACTTGGTGCGCCATACGGTGGCCCAACTCATGAAGAATCTTTGGTCCTGAGTAAGTCCGTTGATCTTGCCCGGGTTGCCGTGATCTTTCAGATACATTTGCAGCGCGTCATATGCAACAGCTATTCCGCCCAAGTCACCGATGTTTTCTCCGCTGGTGAAGGTTCCGTTTACAAAGCTGCCTTTCACCGGCTCATACTTGCTGTACTGATCTGCCAACTGCTTCACTTTCACATCAAAGTTCTTACGATCTGCGTCGGTCCACCAGTTATTCAGGTTTCCGTCGCCGTCGAAGCGTGATCCACCGTCGTCGAAACCGTGAGAAATCTCGTGGCCGATAACCGCACCGATTCCGCCAAAGTTAACCGCAGGGTCAGCCTTGAAGTTGAAGAACGGTGGTTGAAGAATTGCTGCGGGGAACACAATCTCGTTGTTTGACGGGCTGTAGTAAGCGTTTACGGTTTGCGGTGTCATGAACCACTCGCTTTTGTCCACAGGCTTGCCTACTTTGTCCAGTCGTTTTTGGTAGCCCCACTCGGAAACATTTTGTAGGTTGCTGTAATAAGTTCCGCCTTCGCTCGGAGATTTCAGCGTCAACTTGGAGTAATCTTTCCACTCGTCCGGATAAGCCACCTTCACGGTAAATTTGTTGAGTTTTTCTAACGCCTTTTCCTTGGTGGCATCGGACATCCAGTCGAGGTTTTGGATGTGCATTGCATAGCTTTTCTTCAGATAGTCGATGAGTTCTTCCATCTTATGCTTCGCTTCTTCCGAGAAATATTTATCGACATAAAGCTTCCCGAAAGCCTCGCCGACTATGCCGTTGATGGTAGATAATCCTCGCTTGTTCATTGCGCGCTGTTCTTTCTGGCCTTGCAGATACTTCGAGTAGAAATTGAAGTTCAGGTCATCCAAGCGCTGATCCAAATTGGAGGCATTGGAAGCCAACAGACGCAACTTCATATAATCTTTGATCA
>RDDY01000227.1 GCA_003852805.1 Chryseobacterium sp. | reverse complement strand
ATACCTTGGAAAAGGTACAATTACAATTGATTAACTAATTAAAATTTAAAAAAATGTCAAAGTACATTATTCGTAAAACGTCCAACGGACAATATTGGTGGGTTTTAAAAGCTCCAAATGGAGAAACCCTATTAACAAGTGAAACTTATACTACAAAGCAAAACTGCCAAGGCGGTATTGCGAGCAGTAAAGTTAGTGTTGCTGATGCTAACTTTAGACGATTGACATCGGTAAGAAATGAACCTTATTTTACTCAGAACTCTAATAACTACCAAGTATTGGGAACGAGTGAAATGTATTCATCAACCTACAATCGAGACAATGGTATAGAAGCCGTAAAGCGATATGCTCCAAACGCAGTAATTGAAGATTTATCTTAAGTATCAACTTTTAAATTTAAAGGAAATGGCAACTAATCCTCCTAAAGGTGACGGGCATAGAAATGGTGCCGTAAGAGACAGAAGTCAAACATATAATCCAAAAACTGAAACTTGGGTAAAAAGAGATAGTGATACTGGACGTTTTATGGATGTCAAGAAAGACGGTACACCATTTAAAGGTGTTCGCAAAGAAAAATAAGATGTATCTTATTTTTTTTACAAAATAGGCTATTCTGTATTTCAGAATAGCCTATTTCTTTTTAAGTAAGTAGGATAAGTAACTTTTGCCAAAAAGATTTTTTTGTATTTCGCAGAAATATAAAAACTGATTTATTGGGCTGTATGAGGGCAAAATGGTAAACCGCAGGTTTCCATTTGCACCGAATAGTTTTGTTATGGTTTGTTTTTTATCGCAGATAAAAAATAAAAAATGTTTTTGCCCGAAAAAGGTTATCTTACTTATCCCCCTAAACTAATGTAATGAGGTGCATTCTGCACCGAATTAAAATCAAAAAGCGAAGCGTATTTGAATGAACAAAAATTATTCATTCTATACTATTATTATAGTAATGCAATTCAACGCAAAATAAGAAGATAAGTAGGATAACTACATTTCAGTAAAAGAATATTTTTTTATTCCGCAGGAATTAAAAAAAATGATTTATCGGGATTATCGGAAGTAAAATAATGAAGTGTAAAGGTTAGTTTGCTTTATATTGTATTGTTTTGGCTTGTTTTTTAGCGAAGCTAAAAAATGAAAATTCTTTTTGTTCAAAAAAGGTTATCTTACTTATCCACTCCATATAATGAAAAAAGGTGCATTTTGCACCTTTTAGAAATTCAGAACGGTAATCCTGTTTGCTCTGGTGGTTTGGGCGGTTCGGGTGGTGGTTCTTTTTCCCTGTTTTGATTGTCCACTTCTTCCCAAGTCAATTCTTTTACGGCATACACATAACCGCTTTTTTTGGATAACCTTAAATAACCGTGTTTCTTCAATGCTTTGCCTAACTTCATAACTGTACCGTCTGTGATGTTCAGCTTTGCCCGCTCTGCTAATTTGGTGGCTATCTGTGTGGTGTTCAGAAAATTGTTTGCTGTATCTCTGTCGGCTAATTCAAACCACGTTAAAAGCAATTCTTCTTCGGGGCTTCGGATTTGGTATTGTTCGTTGTTCAGGTTGATTTCTTTTATTTCTTCCTGATTGAACCAATAACGGAAACCGTCTTTATAGAGTTGCCTTGCCTGTGCATACGCTTGGTTGATGTCAATGTTATGTGTGTACTCGATGTGTTCCACTTCAAAACACAGGAAACGCCTCGAACCTGTTGTATCATTTAAAAATTGGGCGGTGTTTACACTGCCTGCAAACGAAGCCCTGCGGGGCAGGGTTTCGTTGTTGTGTCCGTATGCTTTACGAATACGGATATGTGTTTTAGTAATCAATTCTTTTAACGTACCGATTTCGGTACGGTTTAAGTTTTCGAGTTCGTCCAAATTGATAAGCATACATTCCGCTAAATGTATCAAGGTGTCTTTATTGTTTGGGTTTATTGTACCTGAAAACATATAATCCTTTAAAGGCTTTGGTATCAGCTTTTCTATCCACGTTGTTTTTC
>RDDY01000073.1 GCA_003852805.1 Chryseobacterium sp. | reverse complement strand
CTCAAAGAGAATCCCGAAACTGCCGTAAAGCTGGCGGAAATGAAAGCGTCTGACACAGCTCCCGAAGAATCCGTGTTGAAACCCGGTTCTCGCAATCGCATTTTGTTTGATGACGAGGAAGATTTTGTGGTTCCTGAATTTCACAAAACCGAACAGAAGGAATTAGATATCGAACCGGCACAAAAGGATGCGCCTTTGCCGTCGGCTCCGCCTGCCTCAACCGGTTTCTCTAATGTCAACGTTGAACCTTCCAAAGAAAATCGTTCCGCAGATCCGTACAGCTCATTGCGCTTGTCGGGGCTGCCCAATTTCACCACTACCGTAACCGGCGCACTTCCTGCCGAGGTTACCGAGAAAGCCGCGGAAGAAAGGGCCGAGCCGCAAGCACCGCAGCATGAAGACGAAACAGCTGATGAGAGTTGGACGCCGATGACCTTTGAAAGCAGCGAACCGGATGCCTTGGTCGACGCAATCATTCCCGAAGAAGACGAAACACCGAAGCCGTCGGAAGAGCAGCCGATATCCGAGGCAGAAATTGCTCCGCACGAGACCGAAGAAATTCCGGTCATCAATTTCTCGTTTTTCGGAAACGCGGCTCCAACGGAAACTGCGGGTTCAACTGATAAAGAGGGAGATGAGCAAACGCAGGATATTCCGGCAACCGAAGAGAAGCCGGAGAAAAGCAGCAATGTTTCGGGCTTCATCAATACATGGCAAAATTGGCTGAAGATCAGCGACGATGTGCGACCGGAAGCGAAGAAAGCAAAAGTCATCGATGAATTCATCGAGAAGAATCCGAAAATTTCCACTCTGAAAGAAGACACGGATTATGTGGTGAAAGACCGCGGGAACGACATTTCGCATCTGATGACCGATACCTTGGCAAAGCTTTACGTAGAGCAGAAATATTATTCTAAGGCCTTAAATGCATACGAGGTTTTGAAAACCAAATTTCCCGATAAGGCGGAAGAATACGACAAGGTCATTGCCGAGATAAAAGAAATGCGTCAGGGGAACAATTTCAAGCCTTAAGGTTGATTTCCCTTACAGATTTTTTCAAAATATTTGAGAGCGGCCGCATAAGAGTGCGGCTGTTCTTTTGATGCCCAGAAGATCATAGAATGGGCACGCTCACCGAAACGATGGTGGAAAAGCGGCTTGTTCAGTCGGTAGCATTCACGCAGCACACGCTTGGTACGGTTGCGCTCGTGCGCCATTTTCAGAAATTTCTTCGATACGCTCACGCCCGTCTTTGCGCCTTCCGACGCTTCGGGTTCATAACTGATGATTCGCAGCGGGCCGCACGTGTACCATTTTCCGTAGCGGAACAGCCGATCGATGTCGCTCTTGCGCTTCAGCTTTTCCTCTTTTCCGTACCCGAACTGCTTCATTCTGCTCGGATAAGATTGCGGATTACCTCTGACGCGGCATACAAGCCAAAGAGCGCGGGGATATAACTGATGGTGCCGTAAAACGATTTTTTGAACTGTGTGCCGTCGGTCATTTTCAGACTGTTCTCGTGTTGCGGTTCTACGGAGAAAACGCAGCGCACGCCCTTGTTGATGTTTTCGCGGCGCAGGCGTTTGCGGATGTATTTTGCCAGATTGCAGTTGTTGGTCTTGCTGATGTCTCGCACCATTACTTTGGACGGATCCATCTTACCACCGGCGCCCATGCAACTTACGATTTTAACTTTGTTGAATCGCGCTGCACGGATCAGAGCCAGTTTCGGACTGACGCTGTCGATACAGTCAATCACATAATCGAAATGATTTTCTTGCAGCAGCTCGTCCATGCGCTCGGGCAAGAGAAACTCGTTGATGCGCGAGAGGTTCAGTTGAGGGTTGATGTCCAGCAAGCGTTTGGCCATCACCTCTACTTTGTCTTCTCCCACGGTAGACCACAGCGCCGGCAGCTGTCGGTTGATGTTGGAAATGTCTACCGTATCACCGTCGGCAATGGTCACGTTTCCCACGCCTGCACGAACGATGAATTCGGCCGCAAA
>RDDY01000054.1 GCA_003852805.1 Chryseobacterium sp. | reverse complement strand
AAGTTGTGTAAAATACCCTATCATAGTTAATAGTATTTATATTAACAATAATCCGGTGAGGGATAATAATAAATTTTTAATTAGGAAAAGTCGAGGCGGATAATATTTTCTATGCAATATTCGGCAACGGCGGTAATTGTAACAAACGGATTCACACCAACGGTACCCGGAATCAATGAACCGTCCAAAACATAGAGACCCTCATGACCGTTCAGTTTCCCGAATTGATCCGTTGCCTCGCCCAAAACCGCGCCGCCCAGCGGATGGTAGCAAACATCATAGCCCCAGCCGTTATGGAATAGCAGATGAGAGCGTGTTCCGCCGTTGGCGTCATTCATTTTTCTAATGAAGTATTCGGCATTTTTCTGCATGTTCTCGGTATTGCTTCGGTCCCAGTCCAGCGTCAGTTTGCCTTGCTCTTTATCGTAGTGTGCAGCACCGAGTTTGGGCACGCGGTTGAGCATCAAATAAAGCGTGGTGGCCACATTCAAGCCCATCGGCAGAGGAGCTATTTCTGTGAAGAAGGGATGCTCGGGGTCGTTCCAATTGTCGATGGCGCCTACCGGGATGGTGGAGTGGTTTAATCCCGTTCCGCCCGAAAATGCTTTTACCCAGTTTCTGCCGGTCATGAAATTGCCGTTGTTTCCCCATTTCTTTCCGAGCTTGTCATCGACCTTAATTTTGCCTTCTGCTGCCGATTTCAACAATAATTCCATGGTGCCCATTACGCCCGCGGATACAATCAATTTATCGGTGGTAATTTCTTTTTTGGCTACCGTTTCACCTTGCGTATTGATTACCGTTACTTCTAACAAATAACTGCCGTCGCCGTTTTGTGCAATGCTTTCTACTTTGTGCAAGTCGAGGATTTCGAGATTCCCGGTTTCGGCTGCTTTTTTCAGGTAGTTTTTGTCGAGGGTGTTCTTGCCGTGGTTGTTGCCGTAAATCACTTCACCAGCAAGCGCCGACTTCGGCACTTCGTCACGGCATTCTTTTTCCATGTAATTGAAGTCGTAAACGTTGGGAACGCGCACGGTTTTGAAGCCCGCTTTCTGCGCTTCCGCTTCGCCAACCTTTGAGAATTTGTAGTATTTACATTCATTTAAGAACTTCTCATCGGCTACATTTACTTGCAATTCCTTTCGTGCCAGCGGGAAGTATTTATCGTAAAACAGTTCCGCGTCCAGTTGAGGCAGGATTTCCTCAAAGTATTCTCGCTTTGGCGTTACGGCCATCCCGCCGTTGACCAAAGAGCCGCCGCCCACGCCTCGACCCATCCAGATTTTCACATGGTCAAAATCCCAACGGTCCAATGCGCCCGTAAATTTTCTCAGCGGAAAGACATTCATAAAAGGAGCAATGGTTCTTGTTCTGAGCCAAGCCGCACTGTTTCCGGGGTGTTTCATGGCGGAGAATTTCTCGCCCGATTTCTGCCAGTCGAGGCCCATTTCCAAGATCGTTACTTTGTGCCCCGCTTCAGTCAGGCGCAGAGCCGCCACCGCGCCGCCGTAGCCTGAGCCGATGATTACCGTCGATTTTTTCATCTTTTGTGTTTTGATACCCTTTTCCTGCTCGTCGTGGCCGAACGGAAATAGGGCACAGGATTGCATAAAAAACAAGGCGCCGGCACCTAAGATGCCGGTCCTGATGAATTCTTTTCTGTTCATGGGCTGCATTAAAACAAAAACCGTACTACATGTTTGCAGTACGGCTATGGGTTAAATAAGATTGTGATTACGCGTTGCGTTTGATCAGCGCCATATAGAAGCCGTCGTAGCCTTGGCTTGGCATAATGTGCTGTTCTGCAATCAGTTCAAAATCAGCGTGCATTTTCAGAAATTCTTCCACTTGTTCATTGTTCTCAGACGGCAAGATGGAGCAGGTAGCATAAACCATTTGCCCGCCTTTTTTCAGCATAGCGGAGTAGTCGCTTAAAATCTGCTGCTGTTCTTTTTTGATACGATCAATGAATTCTTGGTCGATTTTCCATTTGGAATCCGGGTTCCGCTTCAATACGCCAAGACCTGAACAAGGCGCATCGATCAACAGTCTGTCGGCAGAATTGTGCAGGCGTTTGATGACTTTATTGTCGTCGATCAATCTCGTTTCTATATTGTGCGCGCCGGCGCGTCTGGCTCGGCGTTTCAGTTCCGCGAGTTTCCATTCGTAAATGTCCAGAGCAATGATTTGACCCTTGTTGTTCATCTCGGCTGCCAAATGCAGGGTTTTTCCGCCCGCGCCTGCGCAAGCGTCTACTACGCGCTGACCTTCCTTTACATTCAGGAATTCTGCAATCATCTGAGAAGAAGCATCTTGCACCTCAAAAAGTCCGTCCTTAAACGCGGTGGTCAGGAAGACGTTTTTCTTTTCTTCCAATTGTACCGCGTCTTTGTGGTCGGCAACGGTAAAGGCTTCCACGCCTTCGTCACGCAGATCTGCTACCAATTCTCGTGCAGTGGTTTTCAGTGAATTGGCACGCAGCACGGTGGGCGCTTGTTCGTTCAGAGCGTCCATTTCTTTCTCCCATTTCGGCCCGAGCTCTTTTTCCAGTGTTTCGGCAAGCCACTCTGGAACCGAGTGTTGGATGGCCTTTGTCGGGAGTTTTCCTTTTTTCAGCTTTGTCAAAACGTCGGCTGTTTTGATGCCGTTAAACTCTTCGAATTTCTTGTACGGTGTTTGGCTCCAAATCAAATAAGTAAGAATCAACTTGTAGATGTTTCCGGGCTTTACGCCTTCGCCCATATAATATTCCAGCCGTTTTTTCCAGCGGATGATGTTGTAGAAAATCTCTGAAACCACTTGGCGGTCTTGGCTGCCCCATTTGCGGTGCGCTTTCAGCAGTCGCTCTATAACTTTGTCGGCATATTTATTTCTCTCGAAGAAAGTCTCTTGCAATGCATCGTGAATGCCGATGAGCAGGTTGCGGTGGATGAGTTGAATCTCTGATTTTTGCATGGCGCAAAGTTACGAAATTTGACGGTCGGCCGAGGATGGTTTATCGAAGCGGATGTGGGCAGTACCGGGCTCGATGCGTCGGGCAGAGTAGATGATAATTTCCTTGCCTTCCATATCTGCTTTGTTGCGGTAATGGCTGCCGCTGAAACGACTTTCTTTTACCGTGACTTTGATGCCTTCATCTGAAAAATAAATGCGGTGCGGAAAGTAGAACCATTTATTTAGGCCGAACTTCTGCTGCTCGTCCTCGTTGAAAATGTTCACCTCGCCCAGCAATTCTGCGGCGGCTGTGTCTATCGGGCTTTCATACAGTTCTTCGGGTGCCGCGGTTTGGATGATTGCACCGTCGCGCATAACCACCACGGCGTCTGTCCACGGCAGCACCTCATTCAAATCATGAGTGCTGATGATAATCGCGATATTTTCTTTCCGCGCGAAAGTGAAGATGCGTTCTCTGATTTCCAGCCTGCGTGCATAATCCAGGTTACTGAAAGGCTCGTCCAAGAGCAACAACTTGGGCGATTTGGAGAGCGCCTGTGCTATGGCTACCCGCTGCTTTTGTCCGCCGCTCAAATATTTTGGCAATACGCCGGCAAAGTCTTGGAGACCTACAATGTGAAGAAGCTCATCTACCTTACGGCGTTTTGCTCCCAAGTCGATGTTCGAGATATATTTGCCGACGTTCTCTGAAACGGTGGAGTACGGCATCAGTTCATAGTGCTGCGCCACCAATTTCATCTCCGCCTCGCCGGGGACAAGGTTGGCCTTCGGACCGTACAGCTCTTCGCCATCGAAGAAAATCTTCCCCGACTGCCAATCCAACAAGCCGTAGATCAACGAAAGCAGCGTGGTCTTGCCGCTACCGCTTTCGCCGATGAGCGCCAACACTTTGCCTGCATCCATTGTAAGGTTCAATCCTTCAAAAAGCGGTCGGTCTTCGCCGTAACCGAAAGATATGTTTTCTAAATTGAGAAGCATCGCACAAAAATACGGTTTTCGTCTGCGCCGGTCGGTCTCTATTTAATTTGATATCTTTGCCCGAAAATCAATAAACCAATATGAAAAGAAGCTTAGTGAGAGCGGGCGCTGCTGCCGGTATTTTCGGCATGTTACTGCTTTCTTGCGGCAAGGACCAGCCGCTGACGAGTGAAGCGAATGAAGTGACCACCACTGCCGACGGTTTGCGTTACGCGGTAGATACCATGAATTCCAATATCGAATGGCGCGGTTACAAAGTAGTGAAAACCGACAATACCAGCCACTTCGGCACCATTAAATTCGAAAGCGGCGAGGTTACCGTAAAAGACGGTCAACTGGAAAGCGGCAAATTTGTGGCAGACATGAACTCGGTTACCAGCGTAGACCTGAAAGACGATGCAGAACAGCAAGCTAAACTGACGGGCCACCTGAAAAGCGAGGACTTCTTCGGTACAGAACAGTTCCCCAACGCATCGTTTGAAATCACCAAGGTTACTCCTAATACGACGGGAGATTACAATACCACCATCGAAGGAAACCTGACAATGAAAGGCATTACCAAGCCGGTGGTTTTCAACGCCAACGTAACGGTGGACAATGATGCGGTAACAATTGCCTCAGAACCCAAAGACATCAGCCGCAAGCAATTCGGTGTCAACTTTGACATGCCGGCTGCAAACGGTCTGATAAAAGATGAAGTGACCATCCAAATGATGGTGAAAGCTTTGTCTAGAAATTAATAGAAATTCTGTCTATATCCGAAGGACCTGCCAAACGGCGGGTCTTTCTGTTATGCAGATGTTGCGGCAAAGCCTTAAATTTGTCATCTGATATCCCTAAAACAATGTTTGATAAAATAGAGGAATTACTTCTGCAGGTTCGGCAGTTCCAAACCGGCGATAAGAACGAGATCGAACAGTTCAGAATTGTTTACCTTGGAAAAAAGGGCAGCGTGACCGAGCTTTTCGAGAAGTTCAGAGAAGTGCCGGCAGAGCAGAAAAAAGAGTTCGGCCAAAAAATCAACGGTCTGAAACAGGCGGTGAATGCAAAGTTGGACGAACTGAAAGCTGCGCTGTCAACCGAGACGATTGCTGAGAAGAGCGACCTTACACGCCCGGGACTTCCGTTGGAGTTGGGTTCTCGGCATCCCATCAGCATCGTGCGCAATCGGATTACAGAGATTTTCCGGTCGATCGGTTTCGCGGTGGCAGACGGGCCCGAGGTGGAAGACGACTGGCACAACTTTACCGCGCTCAATCTGCCCGAGTATCACCCGGCGCGAGACATGCAGGATACCTTTTTTATCGAACAAAATCCCGATATATTGCTGCGCACGCACACCTCGTCGGTGCAGATTCGCTACATGGAAAACAATGAGCCGCCGATGCGGATTCTTTCGCCCGGTCGTGTTTTCCGTAATGAAGCTATTTCATCTCGTTCGCACTGTATTTTCCACCAGATCGAAGGTTTGTACATCGATAAGGATGTTTCCTTTGCCGACTTGAAACAGACCATCCAATACTTTACCACCGAACTCTTCGGTAAATCAAAAATCCGGATGCGGCCGTCTTACTTTCCTTTTACGGAGCCGAGCGCCGAGGTAGACGTTTACTGGGGTTTGAATTCCGAGACCGATTATCGTATCACAAAAGGTACCGGCTGGCTGGAGATTTTGGGCTGCGGCATGGTAGATCCGGCGGTTTTGAAAAACGTGAACATCGACCCGGAGAAATACAGCGGTTACGCCTTCGGTATGGGGATCGAGCGTATCGTGATGTTGCTTTATCAGATTTCCGACATCCGCCTTTTCTTCGAGAACGACCTGCGAACGCTGGAACAGTTCAAGACTTTATAAACCAAAAGCTCCGCAGCGATGCGGAGCTTTTTTTGCTGAAATTTTGTTGTTAACGGAAAAACTGAATCGGAGCGCGAAGTTGTGCGTATGAGTCCAAGCTCGCCGTCAATGCACCGACGCGTAATTCTGCGCGTATTTCCACCGGTACGTGGTTGATATCGTTGGTTACCCACATCGTCACACTTTCATTGTTTTTGAAAACGCGGCCACCCAGTACAGTCGGGACGATTTTAAGCGCATTGACCTTGCCGAATTTCGTTTCTCTCACCTCGGTGCCCGCCACTCGCAGTGCAAACGGGAAATAATTGTCGTCTATCCACACATTCATACGGATAACATTGCCTACCCGCAGTTGGTTTGGATCCAGACTACGCAGATAATAGAAAGCCGAAAGCATATCCTGCATGCGCGCCGGAATGCTGATGTTTTGAATGGGCGCTCCCGGGTGCTTGCGGTCGACCAACATTACCGTGTTCGCCTTTTGATTGAACTTGGCCGACAGATTCTGCGTATAAGTGCCTTCCGAAACATTGCGCACATAGAATGAAGGCAGACCTGTGTTGAGATTTATATAACTCTCGTAAATATCGTTCACGCGGAAGAAGGCTTTTAAAGCGCCCGTGGTTTGGCCGTTGCCGCGCACATACAGATGCGGTTGGCCTGCATAAGTGGTGCGCGTGGCGGTGAGTGTTGCGGTGCCTGCGTTGATGATGCCGTAATGCACACGATAACGAAGGACTTCACCTGAGTTGATATTGCTTGGTTGAGCCATTCCTATTGTGGAAATAAGCAGCACAAGCATTAAAAAAAATTTCTTCATCAATACCTATTAAACAAGTCTTTAACGCAAAAAGGCTGCCAACGCGGGCAGCCTTACTTTCTTAAGAAATAATCAGTTTTTCGGCGGTATCTCTGCCAAAATGTCTTTCAAATAAGACCAAAATTTTTGTACCGACGAAATGCTGACGCGCTCGTCAGGCGAGTGTGCACCTTTGATGTTGGGCCCGAAGCTGATCATTTCCATTTCGGGATAGTTGGCGCCGATGATACCGCATTCCAAGCCGGCGTGACAAGCGACCACTTTGGGTGTTTCGCCAAACTTTTCTTTGTAGATTTTTTCCATCACTTGGATGATGCTCGCATCGGGAGTGGGTTTCCAGCCCGGATAAGAGCCGCTGAGTTCCACCTTCATATCCGCCAATTCAAAAACGGATTGCAGCTGATGCGCCACCGCTGTTTTCCCGGATTCTACCGATGAACGGCTGAGGTTCAGGATTTTCAGATCACCGTTTTTAAGCTCCACGCGCGCAATGTTGTTGGAGGTTTCCACCAAACCCACAATATCGGGGCTCATCCGATAAACGCCGTTGTGCGCCGCGGTCAGGGCGCGAATCAGCTTTTCCGAATCCGTTGTCGAAAGTCCCTCGTCATCGTTGTTCATTTCGTTTATCTCGATGGAGAGATTGTTCTCGGTAGTTGCAAATTCAGCTTTGATATCATTTATCAACTCCTGAACGTCACTCTTAAAATCGACAAAGTTTTTTACACGGACCACGGCGTTCGCTTCACGCGGAATGGCATTTCTCAGACCGCCGCCGTCGATTGAAATAAGGTTGACGGAATGAGAAAGTCCGGCATACAAAACGCGCGCAAGCAGAACATTTGCGTTGCCCAAATTCTTGTCGATGTCCATCCCCGAATGTCCGCCGTTTAAACCTTTGACAGAAATGCTCACAGCATCGCCTTCTGTCTTTACGGTTGCGTAGGTTTTGTAGGCCGAGATATCTACGCCGCCTGCACAGCCGATATCCAGTTCATCATCTTCTTCGGTGTCCAGATTCAGAAGGATTTCGCCTTGCAATTGACCGGGTTTCAGACCCAAAGCACCCGTCATTCCGGTTTCTTCGTCGATGGTAAACAAGGCTTCCAAAGCGGGATGAGCAATATCTTTCGATGCCAGCACCGCCATGATTGCGGCAACGCCTATTCCGTTATCGGCACCCAGTGTGGTGCCGTCGGCTTTGACCCAGTCACCGTCCACGAGCATTTTTATTCCTTGGGTATCGAAATCAAAATCGGTATCGTTGTTTTTCTGGCAAACCATATCCAAGTGCGATTGCATGACAATGGGTTTGCGGTTTTCCATTCCCCCTGTTGCGGGCTTGCGGATGATGACATTGCCGGTTTCATCTACGGTGGTGTCAAGGCCCAGATCCTCACCGAAATTCTTGATAAAGGCAATTACTCTCTCTTCTTTTTTTGACGGACGCGGCACCGCGTTCAATGCTGCAAAATTCTTCCACAATTCTTGCGGTTGCAGTTCTGCTATATTCATAAGCTGTCTTTGTATTTCTTTCAAAGGTAAGAAAAGGAGACGCCATGCTCAAGCATTCGCAGGTTCAATGCATTGTCTTTTGCTGTTTGGCTCGCGTCTATATGCTTTCAGGCAAGGCTTTTCCGCTGTTAAAATCGTATCTTTGTAGTGATGAATTTTCCAAGTAAAGTCTTAGAAAAAGCCGTGGAGGAAATCTCAGGATTGCCCGGTATCGGCAAAAAATCTGCGACGCGGTTGGCACTTCACCTGCTGCGTCAGTCCAATTCCCAAGCGTTGGGTTTATCAGATGCCTTGCGCAGATTGGTAACGGACATCAAATATTGTAAAGAATGCCATAATTTTTCCGATGCTGAAATCTGCGAGATCTGCGCTTCGGAAAAAAGGAACGCCGAGCAACTGTGCGTGGTAGAAGATGTGCGCGATGTGATGGCGATTGAAAATACACAACAGTACCAAGGCAAATATCTGGTTTTGGGCGGGAAACTTTCACCGATGGAGGGCATCGGGCCGTCACAGTTGCGCATAGACTCGCTTGAAAAGCGTGCCCGGAGCGGCGAGGTGAAAGAAATTATATTCGCCTTAAGCGCTACCATGGAAGGCGACACCACGGCCTACTATCTCTACAAGAAGCTGAAAGATCTGCCGTTGCAGTTTTCTACTATTGCGCGCGGCATTGCCGTGGGAGATGAACTGGAATATGCCGATGAGGTATCATTGGGCCGCTCCATCCGAAACCGTATGCCGTACAACGAGAAGATGTAAGCGTGAAACTTAGCGTCATTATTGTCAACTACAACGTTACCGTCCTTCTGGACAATTGCCTTGCCTCTGTTTTGCATTATACCGATGATAAGACTACGGAGATCATCGTTCGGGATAATCACTCGACCGACGATTCTTGGAAAAAGTTGATTGATAAATACCCGACAGTTAAGTTTCAAGCATCGGACAAAAATGAGGGTTTTGCCATCGCCAACAATAAAGCGGTTGACGCTGCGAGCGGAGAATACATCCTTTTGTTGAATCCCGATACTTTATTTATCGAACCTCTGTTTCCTGAGTTGTTGGATTTTGCGGACAGTATGACGGACTTGGGATGTTTGGGTGTGCGGTTCATCGACGGTGACGGCAACTTCTTGCCCGAGACGAAACGATCCGTGCCCGATGTATGGAATTCTTTCCAAAAGCTTTTCCTATTTCCTTCAAAGAAGCGCAGTGCAAAAGGTTACTACCGCAGCGATATCTCCGAACATGAAAATGCCGAGGTGGAAGTGATCACAGGCGCGTTTATGCTGATGAAGCGTGAGCTTTACCTAAAGACCGGCGGTTTGGACGAGCGTTATTTCATGTACGGCGAAGACATTGATCTTTGCTATACTCTTTTGCAGATGGGCTGCCGCAACTATTATTACGGCCGAAAGACGATTGTACATTACAAAGGCGAGAGTACGGTAAAAGACCGCAAATATTTAGAGCGCTTCTACGGCGCCATGCAGATCTTTGTAAAGAAATATTACGGCGACAGGCCGCTGCAATGCGCATTGCTCACTGCGGGTTTGAAAGCCCGCCACTGGATAGCTCTGCTACAACTGATGCAAAAGAAAACAGCCTGACAAATTTGTCAGGCTGTTTCGTTGTTAACTAAACTTATATTATGGCGTTGTCGTAGAAGGTGCGGGTGCAGGTGCTGCGGTTCCCGGTGCCGGATTGGCTGTGGGCGGAGTCTGTACCGGTGCCTGCGGAGCGTTTGGCAATTGTTTCGCCGGCGGTGGTGCCACGGGCGCCCCCGAGCCGGGATTTGCGGTCATGGCAACGCTTAGGAAGATAAGTAGACAGATGAAACCTGCCAGTGTCCATGTTGCTTTATCCATAAATTCATTGGTGCGCTGTACACCGAAGGAAGCCGCGGAGCTGCCGCCAAATGTGCCTGACAAGCCGCCGCCTTTAGGGTTTTGCGCCATGATAATGATGATCAGCAGTACGCAGGCAATGATGATCAGCACCATAAATAAAGTGAATATTGTACCCATTCTGTCTAAATTTCAGTGTGCAAATATAATGTTTTTTTATCAAAAAAAAATGCCGAAGAATGCAGATTAATTAAAATCCGCCACAGGTTTCTGTGGCGGATCATGTTGTAAAGCAGCGGGGGTTTACTTGAAATCGCTGTCTTTTGCTTGGTTCACTTCGTAAGACTTCACATCGAAGGTAATGTCTTGCCCCATCATATTTTGAGCGATGGTGTACGGCAGTTTCACTCCCGACACTTCTTTGTAGTTGGAGTAATTGGTAGGAACGGTCATTGTGGTTTCGCCCATTTTCTGCGTTTTCACTTCGCCTGTTTTCAAGCCTGTTTTTACGCTGTAATAGTAGATAACGCCGGGCGCTTTTACCGCATAAACATCTTCGTTGTTCATCTTCTCGATTCCCGTTACTTGGATGTCTGCTGTCTTGCCGAAATCAAGCTCGGGGAAGACTTGGGTGTTGCGTGCCATTTCTACCTTGGTCTCGGCGGGCATCGGCATTTTCTTGCCCTGAGCCATCATGTAGCCGTCCTTGCCGTCGAAGACAACTTTCTGTACACTGTTGCCCATCATGCTGATGTCCATCATCATTTTTCCGCCTTTCGCCTGAATCATTTTCATCTCCAGCGGCATGCCTTGAACCGTGGTGGTGGCCGTGGTGGTAAGCGAGTTTACCTTCTCCGCATTGGCTCTGCCGCCGATAGCGTTGAAATAGTTGGCCGCTACGCTTGCCGGTGTTACCGAGGCATCCACTGTTTTCACCACAGGCTTTTCCACAGGTTTGGCGTAAGCGTCATAATACTTGACAGGATAGCCCAGTTTCTCCAATTCCGGTCCTATTTCAGAACCTTTGCCCGCTACAAAGATTCGGGTATTCTTTGGCATTACAACTTTGGCTACGGCCGTCTGCACTTGCGGCACGGTAACATTGTCGATGGACTTCAGGTAGTTGGCGTAGAAGTCGTCGGGCAGGTTTTGTACCTTTTGGGTTACGGCGAAGCGCGCGATTGTCTCGGGACGCTCCATCGACATGATGAAGTTGCCTTTCAACTTTGCTTTGGCGTTGGCCAATTCTTCGGGCTTGATGGTGGAAATGCCGTTCAGCTCATTCATGAACTCTGCAACCGCCTTGGCCGCCACTTCATTGCGGACATTGGCCTGCGCGCTGAAATCGGGGCTGTATTTGCCTGTATCCATTGAAGAATAAGCGCCGTACGTAAAGCCGTTTTTCTCACGCAGATTCATGTTGAGGCGAGATTCAAGACTTCCCCCGCCCAAGATTTGGTTGCCCAATAGTGCAGGGAAATACTGTGGATTGTTCATCTTCATGTCGGTAACATTCCCGACCGTAACCACGGACTGTACCGCAGTCGGCACATCTACCACATTGATCTCGGTAGCCGATACGTTGGCTGCCGCACGAGGAGTTTCGTATGTGGTGTTGGTTTTTTTCCACGGTGCGAAATATTGTTCTGCCAAGCGCTTCACATCATTATACTTCACATCGCCCACCACTACCAGATAAGCGTTGTTGGGCGCATAGTATTTGCTGTACGCGGTGGTCACGTCTGACGGCTGAATTTTCTGTACGCTTTCAATCGTCTCAAACTCACCGCGGGCTGTATTTTTTCCATAAGTAAGTGCGGTGAAAACACGGTCTGCAATAGAGCTTGCATTTTTCTCGTCGGCTTTCAGACCTTCAACCGTACGTTCTTTGCTTTTTTCAATCTCGGCGGGAGAGAATTGCGGATGAACCACGGCGTCGGCCATCAGCTTAAACACCTCAGGGAAATATTTGGAGAGTGTGTTGGCAGAACCGCCCGTCGGCGAAAAGCGCAGGCTCGCCCCCAGATAATCAACCCGACGGTTGAAGTCGTCTTTGGTCATGGAGGCGGTACCGTTGCCCAGCTGTTCTGCCATAATGCTGTTTACTCCGGCAATATCACCTTCGTAAACGGGCGGGCGGTCTATCGAGAGACTGACGGTTACGCGCGGCAACTTATGGTTTTCTACCACCATCACCGTCAGGCCGTTTTTCAGCTGGAAACTTTTCGGTTGGGTAATCTGAATGGTGGGCGTAGGTCCCGGTTTGGGCATCAGGTCTCTGTTGAACGTCTGTGCACTCAGGGT
>RDDY01000010.1 GCA_003852805.1 Chryseobacterium sp. | reverse complement strand
AATGCAGAAATGCAAACACCGGAGTTTAGCCGGGAAAGTTTTATCGATGCGTTAAGGGACAAGAATGTGGCGTCGCAGAAAGGTCTGCTGGAAATGTTCGACTCATCGGTCGGCGCTACCACGGTTGCTATGCCGTTGGGCGGTAAAAACCAATTGACGCCGATGGAAGGAAGCGTGCAGACGCTCCCTATAGCCGATGCCGAGGACGTCCGCACCGTGTCATTTGCTTCATGGGGTTTTGATCCGGAGATTTCTTCCAAGAATTCAATGGTCGGTGCTGCCGAAGCGGTGGTGGAAAGCGTTGCCAAGATTGTCGCGATGGGCGGTGATTATCGCAACATCCGGCTGAGCTTCCAAGAATATTTTGAAAAACTGGGCACCGATCCGCAGAAGTGGGGCAAGCCGCTGGCTTCTCTGTTAGGAGCGTATGATGCGCAAATGCAGTTGGGCTTGGCAGCCATCGGCGGAAAAGACAGTATGTCGGGTTCATTCAATGATATTCACGTGCCGCCTACGCTGATCTCCTTTGCGTGCGCCCATGGCGATAAGGATACGGTGATCTCTCCCGAATTTAAAACAGCCGGCAATTCTCTTTATCTGTTTAATCATGTGCCGCAACAAAACGGTCTGCCTGATTACGATAGATTGAAGGAGGTTTTTGAGTTTATTCATGGCCAAATCAAAGCGGGGAAAATTGTCTCGGTAAAAACCATCAAGGAGGGCGGAGCGGCCGTGGCGCTTGCCAAGATGTCGTTCGGTAATCGTCTGGGCGCCGATGTCAAGGTTGATAACCGTCTGTTGCTGAAAAAGAATATCGGGTCGCTGATTGTAGAAACTGCCGGTGAATTGAGTTCCGATTTGTTCAATAAAATCGGGAAGGTAACGGATGATAAAGTGTTGCTTATTAACGACGAGAGTTTTGAAATCGACACTTTGCTGAAAGCTTGGACAGGCACTTTTGAAGATCTTTTTCCGACAAAGGAAAAGCAAGCGGAGATTTTGGAATTTGATGAAAAGGAAAATTCCATCAACCCGCGCGAGATTAAAATCCTGAAACACAATATTGCAAAGCCGCGGGTATTTGTGCCTATCTTCCCGGGAACAAATTGCGAATACGAAACGCTAAACGCTTTCCGTAAAGAAGGCGCTGTAGTGAGCAGCAAGCCGCTGATCAATTTGGATAACGGTCTGCTGGAGCGCTCGTTGGACGCGTGGGTGGATGAAATTGATAACAGCCAAATCTTAGCTTTTGCAGGAGGCTTCAGTGCCGGCGACGAACCGGATGGAGCTGCCAAGTATATGGTAAACGTTCTGCGAAACGATAAAATGCGAGACGCGGTAAAGCGTTTGTTGGAGCGCGACGGAATGATCATTGGTATCTGTAACGGTTTTCAGGCTTTGGTAAAGAGCGGATTGTTGCCTTATGGCGAAATCAGAGATCTTGACGAAGATTCTGCTACGCTGACATTCAACGCTATCGGTCGACATATTTCCCAAATGGTGAGTGTGGAGGTGGTGAACGACGACAGCCCTTGGCTGAGGGGTACGAAAGACGAGATCTTCACAATTCCTATCTCGCACGGCGAAGGCAGATTCTTCGCGCCTAAGGAAGAAATTTTGAATCTATACCGAAACGGACAGATAGCCACGCAGTATGTGGATGCCGATGGCAATGTGGCGCACGGCATGCCGCACAACCCGAGCGCTTCTCTTTTCGGTATTGAGGGCATTACCAGCCCTTGTGGTAAAATATTCGGCAGGATGGGACACGTAGAACGCTATGCAGAAGGTCTGATAAAGAACATTCCGTCTGCCAACTACCATAATGTATTTAAAAACGGCGTGGAGTATTTTATGTAACTATAAGCAATAAAGCCTATAATCATCGTTTATAAGCTGTTTTAATTATATTACACGTTTATAAGTCATATTGCTTATATTTGTAAAATGGTAGCAGTAATCACCGGCGATATCGTCAATTCTCAACAGTTCTCGACAGAGCACTGGTTGCCCGATCTTAAAGCGCTCTTT
>RDDY01000098.1 GCA_003852805.1 Chryseobacterium sp. | reverse complement strand
CGGCAGGTGTTTACATCATAAAAATCATTTCAGACGGTGAGGCCGTAACAAAGAAGATTATCAGAAAATAAAACCGACGGTTATGAAGAACTCCGCCAACTTTTTGGCGGAGTTTTTTTATGTACGACGACCTCAAAAGACGTCTCAGAACACAGATTACAAACCCTCGATTTCTTCCAGCGGATTCCAAAAGACAGCATCGAAATTCTTGACGCGATAATTTTCCACTTCCAAGCCTTCGCTTTGCAGAATCTCGGCATGCGCCATAACAGCGATCCTGCCGCCGGCGCCAATCACTCTTTGTACCGGTACGTCTGCGGGTGCAAACCCCATCGCCTGCCCCACATGGCGCGCGTGGTGTGGATAACCAACTGCAGTTGCGATGGCGCCATAGGTGGTGACCCGACCACGCGGAATCATCCTGCTGATCTCGTAAATCTGCCGACGGAATAGTGGATCTTTTTTCATAACTGGAAGCGGTATGCTTGCTTAGCCCCGATGGCAGCGGCATCCTTTTCCGCAGCGCAGCGGAGGAAAAGATATAGCGGACAGCGGGAAATAGCTCCTAATAAAAACTCCGAACATTGATGTCCGGAGTTCTGGTTTAGTTTTCCAAAATATAGCTGAACATCAGCGGTGCCACGATGGTGGCGTCTGACTCCACAATGTATTTCGGCGTGGTAATGTCGAGCTTGCCCCAGGTGATTTTCTCGTTTGGAACAGCGCCTGAGTATGAACCGTACGAGGTGGTAGAATCTGAAATCTGGCAGAAATATGACCAGAACGGTACATCGTGCATTTCAAGATCTTGGTACAGCATGGGCACTACGCAGATCGGGAAATCTCCGGCAATACCACCGCCGATCTGGTAGAAGCCAATTCCTTTGCCTTCGCAGTTGTTACGGTACCAGTCGGCCAGGAAAGTCATGTACTCGATACCCGACTTCATGGTAGAAGGCTTCAGGTCGCCCTTGATGCAGTACGACGCGAAGATGTTGCCCATGGTGGAATCTTCCCAACCCGGCACGACGATCGGCAGGTTCTTTTCAGCTGCAGCGATCATCCAGGAGTTTTTCGGGTCGATTTCGTGGTATTGATCCAACACGCCGGACAGGATCATCTTGTACATATATTCATGCGGGAAATAGCGCTCGCCTTTTTCCTCGGCATCCTTCCAGATTTTGTAAATGTGCTGCTGCAGACGGCGGAACGCTTCTTCTTCTGGGATGCAGGTATCGGTAACACGGTTCAGGCCGCGCTCCATCAGGTCCCATTCTTCCTGTGGCGTAAGATCGCGGTAGTGCGGTACACGCTCGTAATGCGAGTGTGCGACAAGGTTCATCAAATCCTCTTCCAAGTTGGCGCCGGTACAGGAGATGATCTGAACTTTGTCTTGACGGATCATCTCGGCCAGAATTTTTCCTAATTCTGCGGTGGACATTGCGCCCGCCAGCGTAATCATCATTTTGCCGCCGTCCTTCAGGTGCGCCACGTAGCCTTTGGAAGCGTCTACCAAGGCGGCCGCATTGAAGTGCAGATAATATTTTTCAATAAATTCTGAAATGGGTCTGTTGCTCATAATTTTGGGTTTAAAGCAAAGATACGATTTCGGTATGAGCCTTTAAAACCTGTAGGCCGCACCGAGTGACAGGATCACCTTGCCCAATCCTTCATAAGAACCTTCTTCCAAAGTGAGTTCCTGGCCGTCTATTTTCAGTTTCTTAAGAGTGGCGATGCTGAAACCCAATTGAGGACCCACTGAAAAATGTTGATTGAATGCGTAATGGTAAGCCACATCTGCAACCAACCCTAAATTTCCGCCTTTGATCTCAACATTGTTGGAGACGTCTTTATAGCCCATATAACCGATGGCCATATCGTAGAAAAACCGATGCGGACTCTGGTTGTCGAAATCTTGGACAAGGATCGACGGGCCGATGAAATAAATTTGATCTTTACTGTTAAGCGTGCCGGTGGCAAGACCACCCTTGCCGTCGGGCAATGTGACGGTTGTAGTTGCAGAACTGTTGAACTGATTGTATTTCAGGC
>RDDY01000217.1 GCA_003852805.1 Chryseobacterium sp. | reverse complement strand
ACCTCGTGGCGGTTTCCGTCATCACCTATGTATTTGAAGATTCGATAACCCGGCAAATCGGGCAAGGACCAAGAACGGCATGTAACGGATCACCGCCTTGCAAAAGTTGTTACCGAGTTGGATGAAATGCCGGGTTATCGAATCTTCAAATACATAGGTGATGACGGAAACCGCCACGAGGTGGAAAGCGCCGATCTGAACGCTTACATCCACGAGGTGATGGGCGAGGAATTTTCTGCCAAGGATTTCCGCACTTGGGCCGGCACCATGATAGCCGCCGAAGCCTTGGACGAGCTGGGCATCTGCCAGCCCGATGAACAACGCGAGATGGAGAAAAAAATAAAAACAGCCGTTGTACGCGTCTCCGAGAGACTGGGCAATACACCGGCTGTAGCTCGCAGTTCTTATATCGATCCGCGCGTTATCGAAGGTTTTATCGACGGGAAAACCGTTCGGTATTTTCAAACCGAAATAGAGCAACTGTTGGAGAATTCCTCCAATCTCTCATCGGCAGAAGTGGGCGTCTTGTGCATGCTGAAAAACAGACTTGCCAAATAGCCGTCTCAACCGTTACCGCTGTTCTCTGTTAAAACTGTCCGCCGCCGAGCGAGCGATAGAAATCGGTCAGCGCCAGCAGTTGTTCCAACCGATCGTTTACACCTGCAAGCTGTGCCGATAACAGATTTTGCTCGCTGGTCAGAACATCGGTATAGGTTGTATTGCTCGTATATTTCAACAACTCTTTGTTGTACTCAACGGCTTTCTCCAAAGAGCTGATCTGCCTTGCTCGGTAACCTTCTTTCTCGCGCGATGCCGCAAACAAATTATTGGCATTGTTCACCTCAGAAGCCGCCTGCAATACGGTTTGCACAAACTGATAATACGCTTGTCTGCGACGGGATTCATTTATTTTAATCTGTGCTTTCTTCGCCCCACGACTGAAGATATTTTGCGTCAGAGAAGCGTTGACAGTATACAATAATGAATTGTCGAAAAAGTTGCGCAGATTAGCTGCTCCTTTCCCGAGCATTCCGCCCAGGTTCAAGGCCGGATAAAGGTTGGCTTTTGCAACATTGGTATTCTCAAACGCCACACGGAAGTTTTGTTCCGCCGCCTGCACATCGGGGCGATTGCGTAGAACATCGGCTGCTATGCCGTCGGACAAAACCATATTCAGATTCTGCTCGGCCAGGGTGTTCCTCTCGATCTTGCCGGGTTGCCTGCCCATCAGCATCATCAGCGCATTTTCGGTCTCACGAATCCGCTGGACAATATCGGGAATGCTGACTTTGGCAGAGTAATACTGCGCCTCGCTCTGCACCACTGCCGCGCCGGTCACAATTCCCGCGTCCTTCAGCAATTTCATGGTTTCTATATCCTCCCTACGCAGCGCCGCCGTGGCGTTGGTAATCTCCAACTGACGGTCCAAGGCCAAGAGCCTGAAATAATAAGTGGCCGTCTGGGCCACCAATTGCGTCTGCACGGCACGCTTCACCGCTTCTGTCTGCAACAGTGAAGCGTAGGCAGCACGCTCGGCAGAGGCAAGTCTCCCCCAAATGTCGATTTCCCAGCCGGTGTTCAGCGCCAATTGATAAGATTGGCTGTTGCCCGGCGTCGGATTGTTGCGGCCGAAACGCGCGGTTGCACCGGCATCCAAGCTCGGCAAATATTGCAGTTGGCTTTGACGGAAATAAGCGTCGGCTTCGGTAATGCGCTCTACGGCGATTTTAAAATCGTAATTGTCGGCCAATACTTGATCGATGGTCCGTTGCAACAAAGGGTCGCTAAAAAATTCGCGCCAAGGAACCAACGGTTGTTCGCCTGCCGTTTCGCCTCCATTTACCGCTTGGGCCTGCGCCGGCAGCACAGGCGCCGTATAGTTATCTGTGACCTTGCACGACTGAACCGAGAAGGCCAGGCCCGCGCAAAGCAGTATTGATATTGCTGTTTTTTTCATTTAATCTCTAAGATTTGGAAGATTCTCTGTGCCTGTTTTTCTCGACACTCTTTCCTGAAGATATTGGAACATTATAAACAATACCGGAATGAA
>RDDY01000173.1 GCA_003852805.1 Chryseobacterium sp. | reverse complement strand
AACCTGCATCACCAAGGGATTCTTCTAAACTGTTGATTTATAAAAAAGGTGAAATATCCGAGGATGTCTACCGCAACTTGCCCGAACAATTGCCAAGCGACGCTCTCTTGGTTTTCAACAATACGCGCGTCATAAAATCACGCATTTTCTTTCACAAACCGACGGGCGGCGCCATTGAAATCTTCTGTTTGGAACCGTATAATCCGCTCCCGGAATACGCAGAACACTTTGATTGCAAAGATTCCGTGCTTTGGAAATGCCTGATCGGGAAAGCGAACAAATGGAAGGAATCTTCTCTCACGAAGACCATTACGGTTAATGAACAAACGTTGCAACTTACAGCGGAAATAGTAGAACGCCTGAGCGATTCGTTTCTTATACGGTTCAGTTGGGATCGTCCGGTTACCTTTGGCGAAGTGTTGAACGCCGCAGGCACCACCCCGCTTCCGCCCTACATAAAACGCGTGGCCGACAAAGAAGATGAGGAAACCTACCAAACGGTGTATTCCGAACACGAAGGCTCGGTAGCCGCACCGACGGCAGGACTGCATTTTACCGATAACATTCTCAATGAATTGCGCGCAAAGTCGATACCGAGCATGTACACCACATTGCATGTGGGCGCGGGAACTTTTATGCCTGTGAAATCGGAGACGATGGAAGGCCACAACATGCATTCGGAATGGATGAATATCAGCCGTGATTTTTTGGTTGATCTGCGTTCTAACTTGGACAAAACAATCATCAGCGTGGGCACCACTTCTGCCCGAACGCTGGAGAGTGTTTACCGGATGGGAAATAAACTCTGTCAAAACCCACAATCAACCGGCGAGGAACTGAAAGTTTCGCAGTGGGAATCGTACGAGGAAAGTTCGTCTGCCGACGCGTACAACGCCGTCTCTGCATTGATCGACTATTTGGATCAACGCAAAATGACGCATCTTTCCATAGAAACCGAGATTATCATTGCGCCGGGTTACGAATTTAAAATCGTCAAAGGTCTGCTGACGAACTTCCACCAGCCGCAGTCTACCCTGCTGCTTTTGGTTTCGGCGCTGATCGGTGATGACTGGCGCAAGGTTTACGATTACGCTTTGGAAAACAACTTCCGCTTCCTAAGCTACGGCGACGGCAGTTTGCTGTTACCGTAATCAACCGCATTATTCACCGAAAACCGTGATGAGCAGTTTACGTGCCGTAGCGTTGTTCCGGTGTTCACCGAGGTAAATTCCCTGCCAACGCCCCAACGCTAATTTGCCGTTTCGGATCGGGATTAAAAGCGATGTGTCCAAAAGCGCTGTTTTCAAATGTGCGGGCATATCGTCGGCACCTTCGTAAGTATGCGTGTAAATAGGTTCGTCTTCTTTCACCGTTTGGTTGAACCAACTTTCAAAATCGTTCCTGACCGAAGGATCTGCGTCTTCATTGATACTCAGCGACGCCGATGTATGTTGTATGAAGATCTGGCAAAGCCCTGCTTTTATATCGGCCATACCGTCCGGCAATTGCCGCAGGATTTCATCGGTAATGCTGTGGAAACCCCGCGGCTGCGGTTTTAGGACGATCTCCGTTTGTAGAATTTTCATTGCCTTTATTTATGAGTCGGCAGTTCTTTCTTCAAAAATCCGGCCGTCAGGCTTTTTTTACTTTTCACGATTTCTTCCGGCGTTCCTTCGGCAATGATTTGACCGCCGTGACGTCCGCCCTCGGGTCCGACATCAATAATGTGATCGGCGAGTTTTATTACATCCATATTATGTTCGATGATGATGAACGAGTTCCCCAAGTCGATCAAACGGTTGATGGCATCCATCAAAATTTTCACATCTTCAAAATGCAGACCTGTGGTGGGTTCGTCCAAAATATACAGCGTGTTTCCCGTCTGCCGTTTCGCCAGTTCGGTGGCCAGTTTGATACGCTGCGCCTCGCCGCCCGACAAGGTGGTTGACTGTTGGCCCAAAGTGATATAACCCAATCCCACATCTTGCAACGTTTTAACCTTGTTAAAGATTTTCGGGATCGGTTGAAAAAACTCCACCGCTTCATCCACGG
>RDDY01000115.1 GCA_003852805.1 Chryseobacterium sp. | reverse complement strand
ATCTCTATCTCGTTGTCGACGCTGTTGGTTCCCATGCCGCCCAGCCCCGCAAGATTACCCGAAGGAAATGCTGAAGTTGGAATTGGCACCTACTTCTTACACATTATCGGGTGAAGCCTTGCCAAAAACGGTAAAAGGCAGCTACAACAAAACCCTGAATTTGCCTTTCGCCAATGTGATAATCCGTAAGAATCCGAATTACAAGCCGGAGCGTGAGCCGGTAAATGAATTGTTGGTCGACTTTAGTCCTAGGGAGAAGCGTGTCAGCCAACTGCAGAGACGGCTGAATGTAAAGCTGGTGAATAAAGAAGCAACGGTGATCGGGCTGGACATGAATCATCCGTCCGTGCCCAAAGCCGAGGACATCATCAACAGCTTGGTCGTCGCCTATAACGATGACGCTACAGACGATAAAAACTCCGAATCAAAGAAAACGCTGGACTTCATCAACAACCGTATCGAAATTCTTGCCGGAGAATTGGGTCAGGTGGAAAGCCAAAAAGAGCGCTTCAAATCAGAGAACCGGATTGCCGATATGGAGACCGAAGCAAAAATCGATCTGGAAAGCTCTGCGGGCGCGCGGGCCAAACAGCTGGACGCAAGTGCACAGCTGGAGCTGACCAACGCTCTGCTTAACTTTGTCAACAGTCAAGGCTCCAATACCGTTTTGCCGGCCAATGTAGGACTCAGCAACGGAGAAGCTTCCGGCAATATTGCGGCCTACAACCAAATGATCTTGGAAAGGAACCGCCTGCTGGAATCTGCAACGCCGCAAAACCCGGTGATCCAGGATCTGAACAGACAAATAGCGAGTCTGCGCGGAGCTGTGGTCGAAAGTTTGCAGAAAAACCGAACGGCCCTGCAACTTGCGATACGTTCCTTCCAAGGAGAACAAGACAAAGTGTCGGGCAAAATCTCCCGAATTCCGTCGTTGGAAAAAATGTTCCGTAGCATAGAAAGACAACAGCAGATCAAAGAAAACCTCTACCTTTTGTTATTGCAAAAGCGTGAAGAAACCGCAATTGCATTGGCCATCACCGCCCCAAAAGCACGCATCATCGACAAGGCGTTCAGCTCCAACGATCCGGTTTCTCCCAAGAGAACCATCATTTATGCCTCGGCCTTTGTACTTGGTTTACTGTTGCCGTTTGCGTTCATCTACCTACGCGGTCTGTTCAACAACCGGATCGACTCCAAACACGATTTGGAAAAACTGGCTGCCGATACAGCCATAATAGCCGAACTGCCACGTGTGGAAAAAGGCGGGGAAGAATTGGTCGGCCTGAACGACCTCTCGCCTATGGCAGAGGCTTTCCGTATCCTGATAACGAATATGAACTTCATGCTGCCCAAGCGGACCGACGGCCACGTGGTCTTCGTGACCTCTACCGTGAAAGGCGAAGGCAAAACCTTTGCCTCCGTAAACCTTGCGCTTACGCTGGCAACGCCGAGCAGGAAGGTGATCATCATCGGCTCAGACATCCGCAACCCGCAGCTTCAACGCTACAATACGGCAAGAAAAGGCTGGGCCGGATTAACCGAGTTCTTATACGACCCCGACATACCTGCATCGGAAGTAACGCACCAAAGTAGTTTCAATCCGTATTTGGATGTGATCTACTCGGGCAGCATTCCGCCCAACCCGACGGAATTATTGACCAACGGCAGATACGAGCTGCTGATTACCGAACTGCGTGAAAAGTATGACTATATCATTGTCGATACGGCTCCGCTGATGCTGGTGACCGATACCTTCCTGTTCGCAGACTTGGCAGATGCCACGCTCTACGTTACGCGTTCAGGCTATACAGAGAAAACGCTGCTGGACTTTGCTGTTAAAAACATTGAAAGCGGCAAAATCAAGAACGTCGGTTTCATATTGAATGACGTGAGCAAGGAACACTTCGGTTACGGCAACAAGTACGGATACGGCTACAGCGCCAAAGAGGAGAGCTTCCTGCAAAAGATAAAGAATAAGTTCTAACCGATGGCTCAGTACAAGATTGCCGTAATTGGTCAAGGTTACGTGGGTTTGCCACTGGCGTTGGAGTTGTCATC
>RDDY01000159.1 GCA_003852805.1 Chryseobacterium sp. | reverse complement strand
AAATCATCAGCTCTTCTTTGAACAGCAAATCACTGAAGAAACTATCTGCTTTGGCGTGCGGCGTGGAGATGATGCCTGCATCCAATTCGCCCGCCTCTAATGAACGGATGATGTTGTCGGTGGTCATCTCACGGATGTTCAGATCGATCTGCGGATTGCTGCGGAGGAAGTCAAAAATCTCGCCCGGCAACAGGAAACCCGATACCGTGGGAATGATGCCCAAGTTGATACTGCCCGAGACCACATCATGCAGTTCATTCGCGCGATTGCGCAGCGCCGTGACCTCATCCAAAATTTTGCTTGCGTGGTCTATTATCTGTCGGCCTGCATCCGTTGTTCTGATCGGGTGTGTGGTGCGGTCAAAGATCTTGACGTCCAGTTCGTCTTCCAGCTTTTGAATCATCGCGCTCAATGTGGGTTGCGTGATAAAACAGGCTTGTGCGGCTTTGCCGAAATGCCGATGTTTATCGACGGCTACAAGGTATTCAAGCTGCTGGATGTTCATCTGGGATCGGGTTGTATGCTTACAAATATAGCCGTTTTATTGTTTAATATTGCTAATTTTACTACCTGAAAAAGGCGGACGGTCATGAAAAACACATCACAAAACAGCAACTTTTGCGGAGGCTGCACCACAACGGCAGAGCGCTATGGCACTCAATTGTTGCAGGACATCCATTTCCAAGATGAAATGGCTGATTTCGTCCGTCGGAAGATTCCGGAACGCGTTGTCGCACCGAAAGGGATCGGCGCTTTCGGCACATTCCGCGTGACGGCAGATGTCTCCGGCTTTACGCGCTTGTCGCTTTTGCAGAGAGTGGGCAATACATGCAAAGTCTTTGTAAGGTTGTCCTCGCTTACCGTCGCCGGAAACGGAAGCACCGATACCGCGCATGACATAAAAGGGTTCGCTGTGCGTTTTTATACGGAAGACGGACTTTGGGATTTGGTAGCTCAAAGCACACCGATATTCTTCCTGAAAGACCCGGCCAAGTTTCCGCAGTTTATGGACGTATTGGGCCGTGATCCGCGGACGGGTCTACACAATCCCACTGCTTTTTGGAATTTTTGTTCGCAAAACCCCGAAACGCTTTATCAGACTTTACGCATGTTTTCCCGCGAAGGTTTGCCCTTGTCCTACTCGGCTATGACGGGATACGGCGTACATACGTTCTCTATGAGCAACGAGAACGGTGAATGCACTTGGGTAAAGTTTTCATTGCGTCCTGCTGCCGAGGGAAAGAACTTAGCAGAGAATCAGACGCTACAGGAGCACGGCCGTAGCGGTGATCTTTTGGCCAAACAGCTGATTCGCGATATCGAAGAAAAGAATTTCCCGAAATGGATGCTGGCCATCCAGACCATGAACGAGGAACAAGCGCGAGAGTTTCGGTGGAATCCGTTTGACCCTACAAAGGTCTGGCCCGAAGAAAATTTCCCTTGGACCGAGGTGGGCGAATTGATATTGAACGAGCTTCCCGACGACCATTCCGCCACCACAGAGCGCGCGGCATTTTCGCCGGCCAATCTGCCCGACGGCGTGGGCTTGTCTCCCGATCCGTTGCTCATCGCAAGACTTAGAACCTACGCAGATGCGCAGCGGCACCGCATAGGCGCACATTTCAATCTGCTGCCGGTAAATATCGGCGCAGCGGCCAATAACAGAGTGCGCCACGCCGCATCGGCAATGCCGCATCGGTGCAGCTTGGCAGACGCGGCGCAAGCTTACGATCAAAAAGAAACGAGCAACTACTACAGGAAGGAAACCGAGGACGACCATTTTACGCAAGCGGGAACTTTCTATACAAACCTGAGTGAGCACGAGCGTCTGCAACTAACAAACGCTTTGACCGACCATCTGTGCACAATAGACGAAGAGCGAAAAAAGCAGATCATCAGCCGTCAACTGTGTTACTTTTTCCGCGCAGATATTGAATTAGGAATGAGGATTGCGCAAGGAACCGGAGTGGAACTCGATGTGAACACAATGGCGCACGCACGCTGACAGCGCATCATCTTTTCTATAAATGAGGCTGTTGCTGTCGCATCGGTCTTATTTATTATATTGATATATTAATAATTTTCTTATTTTGCACCCCAATAGTCAAGTCTTTTTGCCACAATAATGGATTTCAACAATATTACAATAGCCATAGACGGTGTAATAGCAACAATAACCATAAACCGTCCCGAAAGCCTGAACGCGCTGAATGCGCCGACGATCAACGAACTCAGCGAAGCCTTGTCTCGACTCTCCGATGACAGTAATATTCGCGTATTGATTCTGACGGGCAGCGGGGCCAAAGCGTTTGTGGCCGGAGCCGATATCAAAGAATTCAGTGATTATTCCACAGCCGAGGCCGAGGCCATGTCGCGTCGCGGCCATGAACAATTGTTCGATAAGATCGAAAATCTCAACAAACCCGTGATTGCCGCAATCAACGGCTTTGCGCTGGGCGGCGGTTTGGAGCTGGCCTTAGCGTGTCATATCCGTTATGCATCGGAGAATGCCAAACTGGGTCTGCCCGAAGTAACCTTAGGACTGATCCCCGGTTACGGCGGCACGCAGCGCCTTCCGAAGTTGATCGGCAGGGGATTGGCAAATGAAATGATATTCTCGGCTAAGATGATTACGGCAGAACGCGCTGCCCGCATCGGGTTGGTAAACGAGGTTCTTCCGCAAGAAGAGCTGCTTGAAAAAACAATGGAATTGGCCAAAGTAATTGCAGCCAATTCACCCTTGGCCATTCGTGAAGCCATTGCAGCCGTTAACGCGTCCGACGGTGCAGATGGATATGAGAAAGAGATACAAGCCTTCGGGAAGCTGTTCGAGCTCGAAGACAAGAAAGAAGGTGTAACTGCGTTTTTAGAAAAGCGCAAGCCCGATTTTTAATATGGTTGCGGAAAAGTTTGACATCGCTTATCTACGCATGGCAACCGAATGGGCCAAGCTGTCGCATTGCAAGCGGAAGAAAGTGGGCGCACTGATCGTTAAAGACCGCATGATTATCTCGGACGGTTACAACGGCACTCCTTCCGGATTTGAAAACCCTTGTGAGGACGCGAACGACAACACAAAATGGTACGTACTGCACGCAGAAGCCAATGCCATTTTGAAGTTGGCAAGATCTACGCAGGCGTGCGACGGCGCGACTCTCTATCTGACGCTGTCACCGTGCAAAGAATGCAGTAAGCTCATATTGCAGGCCGGCATCAAAAGGTTGGTCTATATCGACGATTATTCAGATTGCGCGGGCTTGGATTTTTTACAAGGCGCGGGCATCGAAATTAAAAAAATCACACATGCGACACTGACAAAAGAATAACCACAAAAAACACATGATGAAATGGAATGGAACGAAAAAATCGAGGATTTCAGCAAATACCTGAAGTACGAGCGCAACTTCTCCGACAACACACTTGATGCCTACGTGCGAGACCTGAGCAAGCTGCAGAGCTTTGCCGAAGAAAGTCTCGACGGCACCGGCGTACCAGATAAGATCACTTATCAGGATTTGCAAGAATTTATGTACCGCCAAGCAAAAGAGCACGTCAGCGAGAGAACCCAAGCCAGACGCGTATCTTCTATCAAGGCTTTTTTCAAATTCATGACAGAAGAAGAGACCCGCATTGATAATCCTGCCGCGCTCTTGGAAAGCCCGAAGGTGGGCCTTTACCTGCCCGATACACTAACCGAGGAAGAGATAGAGAAACTGATTGCAGCCGTAGATCTATCGACCGACAACGGCCAACGCAACCGCTGCATTATAGAAGTGCTCTACGGCTGCGGCCTGCGGGTTTCCGAACTCGTAGATCTTACCATTTCCGACTTCAACTTTGACGAAGGATATGTGCGGATAAAAGGCAAAGGAGACAAAGTGCGCATTGTTCCTGTCGCGACCTTTACCTCCGACATCATCAACTGCTTCATGAAAGAGACCCGCGGAAACTTCAATCCGTCAAAGAAGTATGCGGATCATCTCTTCCTCAACAGTCGAGGCACAAGCCTCTCGCGGGTCATGGTTTTTCTGATCATAAAAGAACTGGCCGAGAAAGCGGGCATTCATAAAAAGATATCGCCGCATACCTTCCGTCATTCTTTTGCCACGCACCTGTTGAAAAACGGTGCAGACCTGCGCTACATCCAAGAAATGCTCGGCCATTCCAGCATTACCACCACAGAGATCTATGCCAAGGTGGACAATGACGATCTGCGAACAGCCATTCTTAACCATCACCCAAGAAGCCAGGTTTGCAACAGCTAAGATTCTGCCCGAAATGCGGCCGAGAAACCCTCAAGTTTGAGGGCCAAAAGTTCACCTGCAGCCATTGCGATTACAATTATTACCACAACATCGCAGCGGCTGTGGCTGTAATTATCCGCAACGGTGAGAAAGTACTTCTTACGCGCCGAAACCAGGATCCCAAAAAAGGTTTGTTGGATTTGGCAGGCGGCTTCGTAGATCAGGGCGAAACCGCAGAACAAGCCTGCGCCAGAGAATTGCACGAGGAACTCGGTTTAGAAGTCAAGCAGAGTCGGCTTAAATATCTTTGCAGCAAGCCGAACACTTATTTCTATAAAGAAATTCTGTATTACACTCTGGATTTGTTCTTTGAATACAATCTCGAGGGCGAGGAACAATTTTCTCTGGCCACTGACGAAATCAGTGAATTGGTTTGGCTGCGCCGCGAAGAGTTGAAGATTGAAGAATTGGCGTTTGAATCCCAGGAAGAATTCTTTAAGGACTATTGTCCTCAATAAACACCGCTTTCCAGTACCTTTCTGAAATAATCTGCAAGCTGTTTCCGCTCCGGCGCGGTAAGCGCCGCCTCGGGATGATTCGCTATGTAGGACGGCAACGGCATTTGCATATTTTCCGTAGTCGTTGCCGAATGCTGCAGCATACGCGTTTTTTGGTCTCGGTTGTACGTCTGCCAAACCGAGAAATTCAGATAGCGTTTGCCTGTGTTTACATGATTTTTTACCGACCAAGAAAAAGGTGCTACATACGCATACCACGGATAAACGGTTTCGTCTGAATGACAATCATAACAAGCCGTGCGCAACAGTTGCACAATTTCTTCCGGAGTTTGATTAACCTGCACAAAGTCCTTTCCTGCATCGACAGGTTTGTTGGTTCTGTTGACGGGAATCAGCTGCATTATCAAAACAGCCGCCACAATCCACAACAAGATTTTCTTGATCATGGTTTTATTGTTCGTTGTCCGGAACGTTGGGATCTTGGCCTATGTCGCTGACAGCCGTATTTTCTTGCAGATCCCATTTCTCCACAATCTCCCAAAGGGCGCGCACGGTAATCTGCTTGGGAAACAGATAAGCCGGCTCCGCTTGGCGGCGCGACGCAAAGTCGGCGGAATCCCAAACGCCGTTTTCATCTTCGTCCACCAGCAATCGCACGTGATAATTCCCGGGTCGCAGGTTAGCGAACTTAACCTCGGCCGCTGTGACCCGTTGTTGATAGGCAACCTGATTCTGCGCGCCTAACAACTGCACCCAGAACGGATGCGAAGGCGGCTGCTGTAGCCGAAGCACAAAGCTGCCGTAGTTCTCGGGTTTGTCGGCTTCAAAGTTAAATTGCAGCGGTCTCGGATTGCCGAAATACCAAGCCTGCACGGTATTGCGCGGCACGAGCAGACTGTACTTTGCTCCCGGTTTGTACTCAGCATTTATCCTGATTTTGAACGGATTTTCGTCGTCGATCTTTGCGGTAAAATTTGCAACCGTTGCACTGTCTGCGGTCAGTTTCCATTGTGCTGTATCCAGACTGCGCAATGCCATGTTTGAAGTTACGGTAAACGGAAGGCCCGGTGCCAAGAGATTGCCGCCTTGATTTGTCAGCGATAATTCGTCTTTGGCATTGGGTCGGTAAAAAGAACTTGCCGTTCCCGCTTTGCCGTCTGCATTGTAATCAAACTTCAACGCCGTTCCCGTGGCTGCAGCCTGATCGGCATTTATGTAAACAAGTGCCGAATCTGATTTGGGCGTGTGCACAACTCGGTAATCGCTTAGCGCACCACCGGCTATCTGCACCGTCACACTGTCGGGTTTGCCACTGAAAGTCAACGCCAAGCCGCCCGGAATGGATTTTACCTCGCCAAACTTTACCGGCGCCACTGCAGGCGAGAGCTTCAGCGCAAGGCCCGACAGTTTCTGCGTCAAATCAATCGGCTCGTCAAGAAAAGCTACTTTTTCTTTTCCGGGGTCGTACACCGAATTTTTGTTTTCGTCCTCAAAAGCCAGCAGATTGTATTTCCCGGCAGCCAGATAATTGAGTTCAAAGTATCCGTCGGGATCTGCCACAGCAATGTAATACGGCTTCTTGCCGAAATCTTCGTCTTTGTATAAACCGACGACCACCGACTTTTTATCGGAAGTTGTCTGATCACCGGCGGCCGGCAATAATGCGTCGGTCACCGTTCCGGAAATGTACAAACTGTCGATGGTGGGTCCCGTTGAAAACACGAAGTTGTAATACGGAAGCACGTTGCCCTCGTTATTGTCGGCAATGGCATTCCCGAAATTGAAGTTGTAGGTAGTATTCGCCTGCAAAGTATCTTCCCACTGAATCTCGACATATTTATTCGCCAAAGACGACGGAATGATTTTCTTGATGCGCTGCAACGGTGGAGAAATAATCAACTGGCGGCCGGGGTCTTTCAGCACCACATATTCGTCAAAATAGATGCGCAGTTCTTTCAGATCCACGGGCACATTTACCGCCAAAGACTCAGGAGTGGAGGATACGGGCCGAGGCGGCGTTGTGTCTCTGGGGCCGCCCTGGGGCGAACCGACGCGCGCGCACGAAAACAAAGCGGTCAGCAGAACAAAGTAAAACAGATTCTTCATCAACTCGGCTAAATTACTCATTTTTATTCGCCGAGAAGCTTATCCATTTCCACCGACGATTCGCCCTGGGCAATGCTTTTCAGCATCTTTTTGGTCTCGATGGGAAAATCCTCGAACAAGCCTGTCAATGACAAGGCAGAATAAACCCGCTGCGAATATTTGTTCCCGATGGCAATTACGGTGACCTTGGATTTGGGCAAATGCGCAAAAACGGCGTTGCTGCCGTGCCACCAGCCGTTGTGGTAAGTCAGTTTTTCGCCGTTGTCGAAAACCTTCATCCGGAAGCCGATGCCGTAATTGTTGACGCCGGGTTTCTCATTGCTGTACGGCTCAAAAATCATATCCATCAAATCCTTTCTCAAAAAATCTTTGGAGAACATCGCCGTACTGAATTTCAGCAAATCGCGCGGTGTGGTATAGACGTTCTTGTCACCGTACACCAAGTCCAAATTATCGAGCGGATACAATCTGCCGTTGTTGAAAAAGGATTGCGCGGCCGAGTTGATGTCCTGCTCTTGGAAGATAAAAGAATCAGTCATCTTCAACGGCTTGAAAACCATTTCCTGCATGGCTGCGGGAAACGGCGTTTTGGTCACCTTTTCCACAATTAAGGCGAGCAGGGCAAAGTTTGTGTTGCAATACATAAAACCCGTATCTGCGGCGCGCGCGGCGCCGGGTTTATGCTCTATCATGTATTGCAGAATCTCTTCGTTGGTAATGAACTTGTCGCGCGGCAATTTGGCCTCGGCCAAAAAATGCTCATACTTTGGCAGACCGCTGCGCTGTTTCAATAACATTTCCACCGTAACATCGGGGTAAGGAAAACCCGGGAACAGCGTGGTGAGCGGCTGCTTCAGTTGAAGCTTGCCGGCTTCTATCAACTTCATTACGGCCATAGCCGTCATCGGTTTGCTGACCGACGCCACATGCATGGCGGTGTGCGGGCCGATGGGTTTTTCCTTATTCTCGCGCGCAAAGCCGCGGTAGCGCTCCAGCAAGATGCTGTCGCCTTTTGCCACAATCACGCCGCCGCTCAGGTTGCCTTTGTCCCAAACTTTGTCGTAATAAGTATTCAGAATTCTCTTGACCGAATCTGCGTGTTGCAGTTGCGAATCTTCGGCTGTAAAAACTTCGTTTAGTGGCAGGTTGCCGTAATTCGGCAGATGGCTTTCATACCGTTCTGCCTTGGTTTTCTCATTGGTTTTATTACAAGCTGCAATGGACAGCAGCGCTGTCAGCAACAGCGTGAATTTCTTCATAGATAAAGTAAGCGTGTTTTTAGAAACGCGTAGTTAAGAATAAAATTGTAAAATCTTGTCGACGATGTATTGTGCGAGCTTTGTCTTGCTCTGATGCGTCCAACCCGCAATGTGCGGCGTGACGATCACATTGTCTGAGTTCAACAAAAACTCAAGGTCGGCATTTTGCGGTTGGTCGATGTTTTCAAAAGAAGCTTTCTCGTACTCCAGAACATCCAGACATGCGCCTTTTATCTTGCCACTCTGCAAGCCGCTGACCACAGCGACGGTTTTTACATTTTTGCCGCGCGCGGTGTTGACCAAATAAAACGGTTTGTGCATTTTGGAAATGAATTCGTCATCGATATAATAATGCGTCAACGGTGTCAACGGCACATGCAGACTCAGGATGTCGGCGCGCTGTTGAAGCTCGGCCAAGCTTACAGCGGTTGCATTTTCGTCTTCGATATTTTCTTTGATGTCGTAGAAGATGACGTCGACGCCGAAACCTTTCAGGCGCTTTGCCACCGCTTTGCCCATGTTGCCGTAACCGATAATGCCGAAGGTTTTGCCCATCAACTCGTCGCCTCGGTTTTCTTCCCGCAGCCATATTCCTTGTTTCACTTCTTCTGCCGCAATGCGCAGACGGTTCATGATCATGAGCAGCATACCGAGCACATGCTCCGCTACGGAATCTCGGTTTCCTTCGGGTGAAGAGATCAATTGGATATTGCGTTCCTCTGCAAATGCCGTATCTATATTTTCCATCCCCGCGCCTACCCGCGCGATGAATTCCAACTTTGTGGCGTGTTCCAAGAAGTTTCGGTCAACGGGAATTCGACTGCGGATAATAATGCCTTCGTACTCGTGAATCTTTTTCAAGACTTCATCATACGGAGAATGGTAATCTTCTTCCAACAGAAATTGTTTGCCGAGCTGGTCGGTAATCAGCGGATGATTTCTGTCTAAAAGAAGTACTTTTTTCATGGTTGACGGGTTTGGGAATATTTTGCTTTACCGTTAGCGATAGCAAATTTCGTATGCGGCGCTGCAGTTATATGGGCTTAATTTTACCATTGAGGCTGCTTTATTTACCATCAAGGAATAAGGACATTAAGCTTGCAGCGTGATTGCCTTACGTATCTTAATGGTTAAAAATCTCTGCTTGATTCCACCATTAAGAAATTAAGAGTATTAAGCGTTAATCCTAAGCAACCGCTTAACAATGCGAAAGACTTTAAGTGCCCTCGGTGAACAGCTTCTTCAGCTCTACCGAATCGGCGGCTTTCATTCTACCGGAAAGAATCAGGCTGAGTTCTTTCCTGCGTAGCGCCGCTTTATGGCGTTCAATTTCTTCTTCCGTTTCGGGTCTCAACTCCGGAATCGGCACGGGTTTGTTGTCTGCATCTACGGCAACAAAAGTGTAAATCCCCTCGTTGGTATGAACTTTTGTTTGATTGACCGGGTCGTCCAGCCAAACGTCCACATAAATTTCCATCGAGGTGGAAAACGCGCGCGTGACCTTTGATTCCAGCACAACGATTCCGCCTTCGGGGATCGGCTCGTTGAACGATACGTGATTTACCGATGCGGTTACCACGCGCCGCTCACTATGCCGTGCTGCCGAGATGGAGGCCGCTCGGTCCATTTTTGCCAGCAGCTCGCCGCCGAAAAGATTTCGCAATGAATTGGTCTCGTTCGGGAGAACGATATTGGTCATGATGGTTAATGACTCCGACGGCGTTTTTATCTTTGCCATGTTTTCTTTCTGTTATTTTTTGACGGCCACTTCTTTGCGGGCTCGGCTTTTAAGAGGGAATCCTTGCGGAGGCTGTCTGTGCGCAAACTGTCTGCCGTAAAAGCGGCTGCTTTTTCGCGTGCAATCTTAGCCGAATCTACCGCAGGTTGTACAGGCACCGGTTGTACAGGCACTTGGTTGAAAGACTTCTTGCCAAAAAGAGATTCTGGTCTGGCGATGCCCAGGTAAGCAAGGGCCGCCAACGGAATGGCGATCAAAATAACCCACAACAAAGTCCGACTGAATTTGTAGTTCTTGCCTTCTGCCGCGGTTTCCATCTCTTTGATGTCTTGCGGCACGGTATCCAGGTTGATTTCTTCCAAACCGAAAAACTCTTCCGCTTTAAGATTTTGTATCTCGGAGATGAATTCAATCTTGCCGTCATCGTTATTGAAAACACCCAGTCCTTCCACGCGCAGATGTCCGGTAGAAAGCAGTTGGTCTTGCCAATGTTGCACATCGACGCCGGCGCTGCCCGAGAAATCCTGTTGAAAAGAAATCTCCCTGCCCGGCGGCAGCATCCGTCCGTTGGCCGGATCTATCTCTGCATGGCGCGTTACAACGGCAAAAGTCCCGAACCCCGGAACCTCTGCGACGCCGTTCTCATGCAAAGCCGATATGATTTGTTGCGCGGTATTCATCGTGCAGACAAATTTAGAACAATCTTGGGTGGTGGCAAAATGAGGATTGTTATAAACACACCTACGATAAAATTAGCGCCAAAAGTGAATTACGCAGACAACGAGCCTCTCATCGATTCAAACACAACTCTTAGTTATGTCAGAATAATGCTTACATTTAGATAGACGAGCATAGTTGATTGTCAAACTATTTCAAAACTAACTTAATCAACACACCGCAAAAATCATATCCATAAATCTGCAAGAAAATTATAAGAATGGCTTCAACACCCCGTCGCGGTCCTGTTTCTTTACAACAAATAAAAAGTTATTTAAACTTCAAATTAACCCCCGCCATCACATTAAAACCGGCTTGCGGGAAATAGTAGGGTCCATCGGCCACGAAGCCGTTGGTTACGTATTTCTTGTTGAGGAGGTTGTTCAGCAGCAGACTGAAATCTACGGCCTTGCGCTTGATTTCGAAGCTGTAACTCGCCACGATATCGCTGAGGAAATAAGGATTCAACCTAAGTTCTGAATCACCGGTATTGTCCAAGTATTGCGCACCTACATATTTGTTGACCGACGACAGGCTGAATGCATTCAACGGTCTCCAGGTCAGCGACAGATTACCAATGACATCGGGCGAGAGCACCAGTGGTGTGTTGCCTAAGTTGACAGCGCCTGCATCATCGGTGACGATGTAGTCTACATTGCGGTTGCGGCTCAGCGAGAGATTGGCCGATGCATCGAACCGATCGCTAAACCGCGCCGCGCCTGAAAGCTCAACGCCAAGACGGTAGCTCTTGCCCACATTCTCATGCAGGAAGGCGCCAACATCGTTGATCTTGCCCGTCAACACCAGCTGATTGTTGTAGCGCATATAATACGCATTCGCCGCCCAGGAAAAGATTCCCGCGCGACTTTCCAAGCCAAGCTCAAAATCGCTCAGCTTTTCGGGTTTGATCTCGGGAGATTCTTTCAAGTCGTTCCTCGCAGGTTCGCGTTGCGCCAGTGCGTAGGAGAAATAAACTTCGCCGAACGGCGCCTGATAGGCCAGCCCGGCCTTGGGATTGAAGAAAGTATATTTTTTATCGAAGCTTGGCGCTTCTTCGGGTGCGGCTTGCAGGGTCCATGCCTTGTAGCCGATGTTCCGCAATTGCAGGTCGCCGTAAAGTTCCCAAGCATCGACGCTCCACAGCGCTTTGGCATAGCCCGACACCTCGTTTTTCAATGAATGATTGCGATAAAACTCATACGGCCCGCTGATGTCCGACATGAACTGCGCCCGTGCCACCTCGCCGAAATGGCGGCCATAATACTGATTGCCGACCAAACCAATGTCCAGCGCCGCTGCTCCTGCCCTGCCGCTGAGGTCGGCTACAAAACCGTAGAAGTCGTTGTCCAGCCACTTTCGACGAATCAGGTCCATGCGGGAAATGCTTTGTCCGCCGATCACAATGGGCGCGAGGTTGTATTTTGACAACTTGGCGTCCTGCTTATAGTTCTCGTAATAACCTTTGCCGTCGGTGTAATGCAGGGTCGTTTTCAGTTTCCACAAATCACTGAACCTCTGCTCCCAAACCAAATGATAATGGTCTTGGCGGTAGTTGTCGGTTTCGTTGTCGTAATAACTTATGCTGCCGTCGGCGTGGTAAATAGCTCCCGAATAGTTCAGGCGCGGATTAGTTTCGTAATCGGTTTTGGAGATGCCGTTCCAAGATTGATAGGTTTTCTCGTCGCCGCCGAAGGTGAAGAACTTCAGCTTGGTATTGCCGTCGGAGTAAACGCCCGTAAACATGTAAGACGACAGATCGGAAAAGGCACGGTCCACATAGCCGTCTGATTTTATAATCGAATAACGACCCATGAACGACAGTTTATCGTTCAGCAATTTGCCCGTTGCCGCTTCAAACGCGTGCTTCCGGGTGTTGAAAGAGCCGTAGGAATGCTGTGTCGAGAAATAAGCTTCTTCGGCCGGTTCCTTCGTCAGGATGTTGACACTTGCAC
>RDDY01000236.1 GCA_003852805.1 Chryseobacterium sp. | reverse complement strand
GGAAGATGCCTTTGTGGGCGCGTTCTTCAGGCGCATCTTCTATGATGTTCTCGCCCTCGAACAATATCTCGCCGTCGGTCACCTCATATTCTTCTTTTCCGGCAACCACAGAGGACAGGGTAGATTTCCCTGCGCCGTTAGGCCCCATGATGGCATGAACCTCGCCGGGTTTTATTTCCAAGTTAACCCCTTTCAGTATTTCGCGCTCTTCAATAGCAGCGTGCAGATTTTTGATTTTTAACATGATGTTATTCGTAATGTCCTTTTAATGACAGGATGTTTAATATTTCTAAATTGTCGGCATCGGTAATCTGGTAAATAAGCCTGTGTTCTCGGTCGATACGGCGGGACCATTTTCCGCTTAGATCATATTTCAACGCTTCCGGTTTGCCGACGCCTTCGTACGGGTTGTTCTGTATCTCGCGTATCAAATCTGCGATCTTCTTCAACACTTTCTTGTTGCCGGAACGTGTCCAAAACTCAAGATCACGCTTCGCTTTCGGTGAAAGTACTATTTCCACAACTGGTCCAGTTCCTCCAAAGTTACCGGTGTGCCTTTGCCTTCTTTGATGTCTTTCTCTGCTTGCAACACTTCTTTCACAAACTCCGGATCATACTGATTCTCTCTCGGGCCTTCTATTTGAAATCCCAAAGCTTCGGCCAGCGATTTTAACACAGCCAAATCTTTCTCTTTAACATTTTTCAGTACTACTTCCATGGTTTGCAGTTTTATATGATCACATCAGATTTACCCCACAGATCCTTCCAATGAGATCTCCAGCAGTTTCTGCGCCTCGATGGCAAACTCCATCGGCAGTTTATTCAAAACCTCTTTGCTGAAGCCGTTCACGATCAGCGCGATGGCTTTCTCTGTATCAATGCCGCGCTGGTTGCAGTAGAAGATCTGATCCTCACCGATTTTTGATGTCGTGGCCTCATGCTCCAACTGAGCTGTCGGATCCTTGATTTCAATGTAAGGGAACGTATGCGCACCGCAGCGATTGCCCATCAACAGCGAGTCACATTGAGAGAAGTTCCTCGCTCCCTTGGCAGAAGGCATTACCTTCACCAGTCCGCGGTAAGAGTTGTTTGACTCGCCCGCCGAGATCCCTTTGGAGATAATGGTAGACTTGGTATTCTTACCGATGTGGATCATCTTGGTTCCCGTATCGGCCTGCTGGCGGTTGTTGGTCACCGCAATCGAGTAGAATTCACCGATGGAATTGTCGCCCTTCAAAATGCAGCTCGGGTATTTCCAAGTAATGGCCGAACCGGTTTCTACTTGCGTCCAAGAAATCTTGGCGTTTCGCTCACACATTCCGCGTTTGGTCACAAAGTTATAGACGCCGCCTTTCCCTTCTTCATCGCCCGGATACCAGTTTTGCACGGTAGAGTATTTGATTTCGGCACCGTCCATGGCAATGAGTTCTACCACGGCAGCATGCAGCTGATTTTCGTCTCGCGACGGAGCGGTACAACCTTCCAAGTAACTTACGTACGAGCCCTCGTCGGCAATGACCAGCGTTCTTTCAAATTGGCCGGTGCCCGCTTGGTTAATGCGGAAATACGTGGAAAGCTCCATAGGGCAGCGTACGCCTTTCGGTATGTAGCAGAAAGAACCGTCCGAAAATACGGCCGAGTTCAGCGCAGCGTAGAAATTGTCGCCGCGCGGCACTACTGTTCCCAGATATTTTTTCACCAGATCGGGATAGTTCTGAATGGCTTCGGAGATGGAACAGAAGATAATTCCTTTCTCTGCCAAGGTATCTTGAAAAGTGGTCTTTACCGACACCGAGTCGATTACCACATCTACCGCAACGCCCGTCAAGCGCTTCTGCTCTTCCAAGGAAATACCGAGTTTTTCAAAAGTCTTCAGCAGTTCAGGATCTACCTCGTCCAAACTTTCCAGCTCAGGTTTTTGCTTGGGTGCTGCGTAGTATTTAATGGCCTGGAAGTCGGGTTTCTCATAATGAATATTCGCCCATTCCGGTTCTACCATTTTTTTCCAAACCGCAAAAGCGCTCAGACGCCACTCGGTCATCCACTCCGGCTCGTTCTTCCGCGCTGAAATCATGCGG
>RDDY01000028.1 GCA_003852805.1 Chryseobacterium sp. | reverse complement strand
CTACCTCCGACTCGGAAATCATTCTTCGATTGATTCAGAAGAATTTGGATTTGGGTTTGCGCGGCGCCATCAAAACGGCAATGGAGAAAATTGAGGGCGCTTACTCTGTGGTCGGCATGACGCGAAATAAGTTCTTTGCGTTCAGGGATTTCAACGCCATCCGACCCTTGGTGTTGGGAGCAATAGACGAAGAGACTTTTGTGGTGGCTTCGGAATCTTGCGCGTTAGACGCGGTGGGTGCCCAATATGTTCGTGATATTTTGCCGGGCGAGATTGTGTTCACCACAGAAGAAGGCAGCCTGCAATCCTACATGGTCAGAGAAAACTGCGTCAACAAAATCTGTGCGTTCGAGTATATTTATTTCGCCCGCCCCGACAGCACTTTGGAGAACATCAATGTTCATGAAATCCGCGAGCAATCGGGCGTGAAGATTTGGGAACAGGCTCCCGTAGAGGCCGATATCGTAATCGGCGTGCCCGATTCAGGTGTACCCGCCGCCATCGGATTTTCTCGCGCGTCGGGAATACCGTTTCGCCCGGCTTTAATCAAGAATCGCTACATCGCTCGCTCGTTCATCGTGCCAAGTCAGGATATGCGCGAACGCGTGGTGAATCTCAAGTTGAACCCCATCGCTTCCGAAATCAAGGATAAAAAGATTGTGGTTATTGATGACAGTATTGTCCGCGGCACCACTTCAAAAAGACTGGTGAAAATTTTGAAAGACGCAGGCGCCAAGGAAATACATTTCCGCAGCGTTTCGCCGGCCATCATTGCGCCGTGTTATCTGGGCATCGATACGCCCACTAAAGCTGACCTGATTGCAGCCAACATGACGAAAGAGGAATTGTGTGATTACTTGGGTGTGGACTCTCTTGAGTTTTTGAGTATGGAGAATCTGATATCGCTGTTAGGCTCCCCAAATCACTGCTTCGGCTGCATGACGGGCAGTTATCCGATTCCCAACACAGACGGTCTTCAGGATTATGTCGATGAATAGGATAACTACGTCCTTAAACAAGTAAACGAAAATGCAGTTACTGAAATATATCAGCTAATGGTTTGATGCTATCGGGTTTCTCATGCTGTAATTTTGAATAAAATTTAAACATCATGAAAAAGCTACTGTTAGCGTCTGCCATTCTTGCTGTATCATTATTGAACGCCCAGCGTCAGGTTCCGCAAGGAACTGCCTTTGTCACAGGACAAATTGCATACAGCCACCAAACAGACGACGCAACGGCGCGCGAACTGTCCAACCTGCGACTGATGCCCACGGCAGGATATTTCTTTGCGCCCAATTGGGCCGTTGCCCTGGGCGTGGGTTACAAATCAGAAACAGATAAAGTCACCGCGCCGATGGGTTACAGCAAAACCGAGACATCGGCTTTTCTTATTACGCCGTCGCTCAGAAGGTTTTGGGTGTTGGATGAAAGGTTCAGTTTGTTCGGGCAGTTGGATATTCCGCTGGAATTTGGTTCTCGCGAACGCACCATCGGCAATCTGCCGCATAACTCCGCTTCTTACACCGGTTGGGGAATCAGCCTGAAACCCGGCATTGACTATTTCCTGAGCAAACGCTGGAAAATTGCTGCCACCGTGGGAGAGCTGGCCTATTACGGAAGCAAGACAAACGGCGCACCCGAGGAAAAGAATACCTACAATGCAGGTCTCAACTTCACAAGCGCAGGCTTCGGACTAAAATACATGTTCCCCGCCAAGCAGTAGCGGTTTTGCAACTGTTTTCAAGATCCTAACACGAACTGCCGTCAAAGTTATTTAACTGCTTTGTAATGAAGTGGTTTGGTGCAATGTTAAATTTTCTTAATTTCACAGTAAGAAAAATCGTACACGCCACGGCAGCGTTTACTAATATAAAAACAGCTATTTGTGAAAGCAATATCTTTTCTGAAAGTTGCTCCCGCCTTTTTGTTGGCCGGCACTTTCGTTCACGGACAAACCACAGACACGCTTGGCACTCGGGAGATAGAACAGGTGGTCATTGTAGGATATGGTAAGCAGAAGAAATCCGATCTGACGGGATCGGTTACTGCCATCAGTGCCAAAGATTTCAACGAGGGAGCAATTACCTCTCCGGAGCAATTGATACAAGGGAAAACGGCGGGTGTACAGATCACCACAAACGGCGGCGCACCGGGAAGTGGCTCGGTGATCCGTATCCGCGGCGGTGCTTCACTCAATGCATCCAATGATCCGTTGATCGTAATAGACGGCGTGCCGGTGGACAACAATGAGATCAAAGGTGCCGCCAACCCGTTGGCACTGATAAATCCCAGCGACATAGAGAGCTTCAATATCTTGAAGGATGCGTCTGCCACTGCTATTTATGGCTCGCGTGCAGCCAACGGCGTAATTATCATTACCACAAAAAAAAGGCAGTTCGGGTAGACTGAAAGCCGTCTATTCGACCACTACTTCTGCTTATACCAAGATGGGCAAAGTAGATGTGCTTACGGGCGATCAGTTTAGAGAGATTGTAGCGCAGTACGGCTCGGACAACCTGAAGAACAATGTGGGAAGCTACAATACCGATTGGCAAGAGCAGATTTACCAAACGGCTTTGGGTTACGATAATAACTTGGCGCTTTCGGGCGGAGTTCGTTGGCTGCCGTATCGCTTATCCTTGGGTTATCTGAATCAAGAGGGCATCCTGAGAACCAACTCCTTCGAGCGCAGCACCATCGGTGTTAACCTGAGTCCCAAGTTCTTTGATCGACATTTATCCGTCGATGTTAACTTCAAGGGCTCGTACACAGAGAACCGTTTTGCCGATACCGGCCAAGTAGGCGCTGCGGTATCTTTTGATCCTACGCGTCCCGTGTATGATGCGGGTCTGCCGCAGTTCGGCGGTTATTTCGAATGGACGGAGCCTGATCCTGCCAAACCGCGCAACCAATGGAAGCCCGTTACCATCGCGGGGAAAAACCCGTTGTCGGCACTGGAACAGCGTTTTGACTATTCTTATGTTACGCGCTACCTCGGTAATGTGCAACTCGATTACAAATTCCACTTCCTTCCCGAACTGCGCGCCAATCTGAACGTCGGTTTGGACAAAAGCAGCTCCAACGGCTCCAACACCATTTTGGCAACAACAGCAGGATCATTCAACAGCGGCGGATCTTTCAGCGAATACAAACAGAGCAAAGAGAATAAGCTGTTGGATTTTTATCTGAATTATGTAAAAGATATCGACGCGATCCAATCAACGGTAGATCTGACGGCAGGATATTCTTATCAGGATTTCTATCGCGAAGAACCGGCCTATCTGGTGGACGAAGGAACCGGCGCGGTGAGAGAGCAAGTGGGCTTTGCTACCCAAAGCACGATTCTTTCCTACTTCGGCAGGTTGAATTATTCTTTGATGAACCGTTATCTGCTTACGGCTACCTTGCGTAGAGACGGCTCTTCGCGCTTCGGCAAGGACAACCGCGTCGGTTATTTCCCTTCCGTGGCGCTTGCTTGGAGAATCGATCAGGAAGGTTTCCTCAAAGGAAGCACTGCCGTATCTCAACTGAAGTTGCGCGCGGGCTGGGGAGAAACCGGTCAGCAGGAGATCTCCAACACCAACTATCCTTACCTGGCACGCTTTTTCATCGGCGACGGCGGAGCCATGTACCAGCTCGGAGATCAGTATTACATCACTTACCGTCCGCAAGGTTACGATCCCAATCTGAAATGGGAAACCACCGAGACCAAAAACATTGGGTTGGATTTTGGTTTTGCCTCAGACCGTATCACCGGCTCTGTTGACCTTTATCAAAAAGACACCCGCGATCTGCTGAGTATGGTCAATGTTCCGGCCAGCGCCAACCTGACCAATATCTTGCTGACCAATGTGGGCAATATGCGTAACCGAGGCATTGAAGCGAGCGTAAATGTTCAGGCGATAAAAACCGACAACTTCAGCTGGGAGTTCAGTGCGAATGCAACGCATTACAAATCAGAGATTACCAATCTTTCGGCTACCGAAAATCCGGATCAGAAAGTTCTGACAGGTGGTATTTCTGGCGGAACGGGAACAACCGTTCAAGTGCACGCCGTGGGTTACCAACCCAACGCTTTCTATGTTTATCAGCAAGTATACGGAAGTGATGGCAGGCCGCTGGAAGGTGTTTATGTAGACAGAAACGGTGACGGCATCATCAACAATGATGATTTGTATATGTACAAATCTCCGACGCCGGATGTTTTGTTGGGCTTCTCGTCGCGCTTTACCATGAAGAATTGGGATCTGGGCTTTACCATGCGGGCCAGCATTGGCAACTATGTGTACAACAACATGGCTTCCAAAGACGGCACATCGCAACTGTTGACCGATTTTGACAGTAAGAAGTTTACCAATAATATCCACAGCAGCTTCTACGACACAGGCTTCCGCAAGGCGCAATATCTGTCCGATTATTATGTGGAGAACGGCTCTTTCCTGCGGATGGACGACATCAACTTGGGCTACAATTTCAAACATTTTATGGACAACGCTCGTTTGCGCGTGTTTGCCTCGGCGCAGAATGTGTTTTTGATTACGAAATACAGCGGTTTGGATCCTGAGGTTTACAACGGTATCGACAATAATCTGTATCAGCGTCCACGCGTGTACTCGGTAGGATTAAACTTTCAATTTTAACGGAGATGAAACTAAATAGAATAAACAGCAAAATATTGACGGTGGCAGCGGCGTGCTTGTTGACATTCACATCGTGCGAAAAAGACTTGGACCGCGAGCCGATCACGGAGGTTACTTCTGCTTCCATGTATGCAGATTTCAACAATTATAAAAACATATTGGCCAAATGTTACGCGGGATTGGCAATGAGCGGACAGACCGGCGGTGACGGCGAGCCCGACATCGGCGGTATTGATGGTGGTACATCCAATTACCTGCGTCAGTATTTCCAATTGCAGGAGTTGCCCACCGACGAAGCGGTTATCGCCTGGCAAGACGGCGCACTTCCCGACTTGCACAATATGACTTGGTCGGCAAACAATGAATTCATCACGGCGTTTTATTACCGTATTTTCTATCAGGTGGCTGTCTGCAATGAGTTCATCCGCGAGACCACCGATACCAAGTTGGCATCAAGAAACATCACCGGTGAAAACGCGGCAAAAGCGGTGGATTACCGTAACGAAGCGCGCCTGCTGCGTGCATTGAGCTACTACCACGCGATAGATTTGTTCGGGAATGTACCCTTCGTGACGGAGGAAGCTTCCGTAGGAAAAGACGGACCGCCGCGCATTACACGAGCCGATCTGTTCAAATATGTGGAAGCCGAGTTGAAGGACTTGGAAACCACACTGAAAGATCCGCGAACCAACGAATATGGCCGCGCAGACAAAGCGGTTGCTTGGGCGCTGCTGGCAAAACTGTACCTGAATGCCGAAGTCTATACAGGAACGGCGCGTTACAGCGATGCGCGTATCTACGCCGAGAAAGTAATCAATGCGGGCTACGGTTTGAAAAGCAAGTATGAGGATCTGTTCTTGGCAGACAACCACATGTCAAACCCCGAAGTGGTTTTCCCCATCAATTTTGACGGTCAACATACACGCACTTTTGGCGGCACCACCTACATTATTCACGCAGCCATCGGCGGCAGTATGAATCCGGCTGATTTTGGCGTCAACGGCGGATGGGGCGGTTTGAGAACTACTCGTTCGTTTGTAGAACTGTTCCCCGATGCAAATGGCAGCAAAGACAAACGCGGTAAGTTTTATACCGAGGGCCAAGATATAGAGATCAACAATATTTCTACTTTTACGGACGGTTATCCTTTGATTAAATTCAAAAATCTTACCTCTACAGGGCGACCGGGGTCCGATCCTGCGGGCGATTTTGTAGATACCGATTTCCCAATGTTCCGTTTGGCAGATATGTATCTGACTTATGCCGAGGCCGTTCTGCGCGGCGGGGGCGGCAGTCAGGCGCAGGCGTTGCAATATGTGAACGCACTGCGTACGCGCGCCTACGGCGACAATACAGGGAATGTCAGCAGTTTGACACTGGATTTTATTCTAAATGAGAGAGCGAGAGAATTGTCTTGGGAAGCAACGCGTCGCACGGATTTGATTCGTTTTGGCAAATTCACTTCGGGCGCTTATCTGTGGCCATGGAAAGGCGGAGTGAAAGCGGGGAAAGCAGTGGAAGCCCATCGTGTGCTGTACCCGATCCCGAACAGTGATCTGATTGCCAACCCCAATCTGATTTAGAATCCGGGTTACTAAAAATTAAAGTTTACAGAGATGAAGAATTATATAAAAATCATATTCGCTTTGCTCACGGGCTTTTTAATCAGCTCTTGTGACAAAGACCAAGAAATGGCCGTGCTGGAGTTGGAAGCCAAGCCGACTCTTACCGCAGATGCCACCAATTTCGTTCTCACCAAAGACGACGAGAATAAAAAAGCCGTCCGGTTTTCTTGGACCAATGCCGTATATTCTCCGGCGGTCGGGATGAAAAATCAACTGCAGTTTGCCGTTGCCGGTACCGATTTCGAGAGTACCGTCAATACCGATGCGGGAGAAAAATCTACTTCCATTGAATATACGGTCAAGCAACTGAATGCGGTTGCGCTGGGGTTGGGACTTGCCCCCGGCCAAGCGGCAGAAGTGGAAGTGCGCTTGCAAACAACAATCTCCGAACGGATGGATCCTATTTTCTCGGAACCGATCAAACTGAAAATCACGCCGTATTTGACAGATTACCCTGACTTCTTTATAGTGGGCGAAGCATCTGCCGTGGGCTGGAACGCAGGCGATGCGCAGAAACTGTTCAAGGACGAAAACATCAATACGATCTACACTGAACTGAAGTCGGGCAAGGCGTTCCGTTTCCTCGGCCAGCAAGATTGGAGTCCTCTCAATTACAGCATTGATGATCCGCAGACAAAACCGGAGAACCGTTATTTCAAAACATTTTCTTCCAACCTGGCGGTTAACGACAACGAGAATATGAAGTTTACCGGACCGACGGGAATGTACAAGATTGTCATCAATTCCGATCCGTCGGCCAAATCCATCAATATCACTCCGTCGGCTGTGGCTGTTGCAGATCCTGCCAATCTCTATCTGGTGGGCAGCGTCAACGGTTGGGATGCCGGCAGTGCCATTGCAATGACAAAAGTGGGTACCGGTAGATTTGAGTTGAATATCGTGTTGCCTGACGATGCCGAGTTCAAATTTATCGGTCAGCAGTCTTGGGGAGACCTCGACTGGGGCGACATCGACGGAGCCGGAAATACCGGTTTCCTCGCACCGAAAGGAGCGAACAACAATGTGAAATTCAACGGCGGCGGAAAAACCTACAAAGTTACCGTAGACATTCCGCGCGGTATTTATAAAATCAATCTGCCCTAAACCGGCAGCTGCAATATCATGAAAGTGCTGCTTATCGGCGGCACTTTCTATTTAAAAATCGATTATGAAAAAACTGAATGCGGCGGCAGTGATGCTGTTTTTGGCAGCCCAATCTTTCCACGCCCAAAGTCTGAAATCGCCCGACGGCAGGTTCGAGATGCATTTCCAATTGAAAGACGGTGTACCTGTTTACAATCTGAAATTCAACAATAAACTTGTCGTTGAAGATTCAAAGCTCGGCTTGCGTCTGTTGCCGGCCAACTACAGTGCATTCGGCACCGGCCCGCAGTCTGAAAAAGTAACCGATCTCAACTTCGGTTTTGTAAAAACCGATGAAAAGCGCGACAACAAGAACGAGCCATGGAACCCTGTTTTGGGCGAAAAGAAAGCCTATGTAAACCACTACAATGAGTTGGCGGTCACGCTCAATCAGCCACAGACCGATCGTCATATCGTTTTAAAATTCCGTCTGTTTAACGACGGTCTCGGCTTCCGCTACGAATTTCCTGAACAGAAGAATCTGAACTACTTCGTTATCAAAGAAGAAGACACGGAAATAGATCTGCCCACCGATATGAAAGCTTGGTGGGTAGCCGGCGATTACGACACTCAGGAATATAAACCGCAGACCACCACTATTTCTAAGATACCTGCACGGTGGCCAAATTCTTTCGATGGCAACGCATCGCAAACTCCGATTAAAAATGCGGTGCAGACACCTCTTATGCTGAAGCAGGAGGGCAAATCTCCGCTTTATATGAATATTGCCGAGGCCGCTGTGCTGGATTACCCTGCATCGCACCTGGAAGTGGATGCTGCGGCATACCGTTTCAAAACTCATCTTACACCCGATGCGCAAGGCGCCAAAGGTTATATCCAAACGCCCGCGGTTAGCCCGTGGCGCACCGTCATTGTGGCACCGCGCGCCGAGGAGGTGCTGGATTCTAAAATGATCTACAACCTAAACGAACCTACAAAATACGCGGACACTTCATGGATAAAACCTACCAAATATATGGGCGTTTGGTGGGAAATGATCATCGGCAAATCTTCTTGGGCGTATGCAGATGTGGATAATGTTCACTTGGGCGTGACTGATTACAGCAAACTGCAGCCTAACGGCCGACATGCGGCAAACAACACCAAGGTAAAGCGCTACATAGACTTTGCTGCCGAACACGGTTTTGATGCTTTGTTGATCGAAGGTTGGAACGAGGGCTGGGAAGACTGGTTTGGCAAATCGAAGGAATTTGTCTTTGACTTTGTGACGCCTTACCCCGACTTTGACATTAAGATGCTCAACGACTATGCACATTCCAAAGGCATCCGCCTGATGATGCACCACGAGACTTCGGGCTCCGCCACCAATTATGAGCGTTGGATGCCGCAGGCTTTCGCACTGATGAACAAGTACGGTTACAATGCCGTGAAGACCGGTTATGTGGGACCGATAATCCCGCGGGGCGAGCATCATTACAGTCAATGGATGATCAACCATTATACGCGCGTGGCAGAGATGGCGGCAAAGCATAAAGTGATGGTCAACTCGCATGAATCGGTGCGGCCGAGCGGTCTCAGCAGAACCTATCCCAACTGGGTAGCCGCAGAGGCGGCGCGCGGCACCGAGTACGAAGCGTTCGGCGGCAACGACCCCGAGCATACCACCATTTTGCCGTTTACGCGACAGATGGGTGGACCAATGGATTATACACCCGGGATCTTCCAGACAAAACTGGACCATTATTTTCCCGGAGACACGCGCTTCGTGAAAACAACATTGGCCAAGCAGCTTGCGCTCTATGTCACCATGTATTCGCCGTTGCAGATGGCGGCCGATCTGCCCGAGAATTATGAAAAGCACTTGGATGCGTTCCAATTCATAAAAGATGTACCGGCCGATTGGGACGATACCAAGATCTTGGCCGCCGAACCGGGCGATTATATCCATATCGCGCGGAAGGCAAAGGACAAGGACGAATGGTATGTGGGCGGCATTACCGACGAAAATCGTCGTGCGTTTACGGTGGATTTCTCGTTCCTGCCAAAAGGCAAGCGCTATGAAGCTACCATCTATGCCGACGGCGACGACGCGGACTACATAGATAATCCGCAGAGCTACCGCATCTATAAGACAACGGTAACTTCGCGCTCAAAACTGCCGATGAAGCTGGCGCGCAGCGGCGGCTATGCTATTTCCGTGAAACCTGTCAGATAGATTTATCTCGAACATTTGCTGCAATAAACCTCATGGGTTTTTAAACCTATCAGGTTTCCCAAAGATTGAAGGAAAATGAAAAAATTACTCTTAGTACTACTGTTCTTGCCGTTTGCGGTATGGGCGCAGATTCAGCGTGTGGAGCCGATGAGTTGGTGGACAGGCTTCTCAGATCCGCAACTGCAGTTGCTGGTTTACGGCAAAGGTATCTCCGACGCGCAGGTGCGGCTTGATTATCCCGGCGTGCGGCTGAAGAAAATCAATAAAGTTGAAAACCCGAACTATTTGTTTTTGGACCTGGAGGTTGGCGAAGATGCAAAGCCCGGCCGTTTCAAGATAGACTTCAGCCGAAACGGCAAGACCTTCTATCGTTATGATTATGTGCTGAATGCGCGCAGCAAAGGTTTAACAAGAAACCAAGGCGTTACCGAGAAGGATTTGATCTATCTGATCATGCCCGACCGTTTTGCCAACGGCGACTATAAAAATGATGTGGTCAGGAGCATGCGCGAGAATACCATCAACCGTGACTCTATGTATTACCGTCACGGTGGCGATTTGCAGGGCATCATCAACAAACTTCCGTATCTGAAAGACCTTGGCGTTACCGCTATTTGGAACACTCCCGAGGTCGAGAACGATATGGACAATGCATCCTACCACGGCTACGCCGCTACGGATTTGTACAAAATAGATCCGCGCTACGGCACCAACGAATTGTACAGGCAATATGTGGAGGCTGCTCACCGTCATGGTTTGAAAATCATCAAAGATGTGGTGCCGAACCATGTGGGCACAGAGCACTGGTTTATACAGGATATGCCGATGAAAGACTGGGTCAACCGTTTCCCGGTGTACACCAATACCAGTTATCGCTTCGAGCCGGTGCAGGACCCATATGCTTCAGAGATCGATTATAACGAAGCGGTGCGCGGTTGGTTTGTGCCTACCATGGCAGACCTCAATCAGGAAAATCCGTATGTGCAAAAATACCTGACACAAAATTATCTTTGGTGGACGGAATATGCCGGCATTGACGGCTTCCGGATCGATACTTATTCTTACAATGATCCAAAATTCATGGCGGAATGGGTAAAGCGTGTACGAACCGAATTTCCGCGCGTCAGCATTTTTGGAGAAACCCTGATGTTCCAAGCTTCCAATCAGGCGTATTTTACCGAGGGCGATCGGGTAGGGCGCGGTCTCGACACTCATTTGCCGGGCATTACGGATTCGGTTTTGAAAGACGCCTTGTACGAAGCGCTGAACGGCAAGTACGGCTGGTATGACGGCGTGAATCGTTTGTACAATGCGTTGGCGCAGGACTACCTTTATGAGCATCCCGAGAATAATGTATTGTTCTTGGACAACCACGACATGAGCCGTTTTTTCTCGATGGTGGGCGAGGATCTGACAAAGTTCAAATCGGGGATAACGCTGTTGTTTACTCTGAAAAAAGTTCCGCAGATGTATTACGGTACCGAGATATTGATGAAGAATTTCTCCGATCCCGACGGCCTCGTCCGCTCCGATATGCCGGGTGGTTGGAAGGCCGACAAGGTAGACAAATTTACAGCTGCGGGTCGCACGGCACAGGAAAATGAAGCGTTTGATTTTATCAAGACATTGGCGAATTTCCGTAAAAACTCATCGGCATTGACTGCCGGGAAAATGATGCAGTTCTTTCCCAAGGACGGACTGTATGTTTATTTCCGATACGATGGCGAACAGACCATAATGGTAGCTTATAACGGTGCCGAGGAAATGCGCAAACTCAACCCTTTGCGTTACCGTGAACGGTTGGGCAATAGCAGTACGGCTGTCGACATCATCAGCGGGAAAATAGTAGGCCTTAACAATCTCCAACTGCAACCGCGCCAATCTCTAATTCTTGAAATAAAATAGATGAGAAAGATAAAACCTGATTTGGGCCTCTCGCAGATCATCAATATGAGCATGGGTTTTCTGGGCATTCAGATGGCGTTTGCTTTGCAAAACGGAAACGCCAGCCGCATCTTGGCAAACTTTGGCGCAGATGTTCATCAACTTTCATGGTTTTGGCTGGTTGCGCCCATTACGGGGTTAATCGTTCAGCCGCTCATCGGCCATTTGGGAGACCACACTTGGTCCGAATTCTGGGGCAGGCGCAAACCTTATTTTCTGATCGGCGCTGTCTTGTGCGCGGTGGGCTTGGTTTTCCTGCCGAACTCTGCGTCGGTTACTCAATTCATGGGCGCCAATGTATTATTGCTCGCCGTGGTATTTTTGGCTTTGATGGATGCATCGGTGAATGTGGCCATGGAGCCGTTTCGCGCGCTGGTGGGCGATATGCTTCCCAAACATCAGGGGACATTGGGGTTCTCGGTTCAAACAATTTTGATCGGAATCGGTGCTGTCGTGGGTTCAGAAATGCCGAATTGGATGGCGAAAATGGGTGTGGCAACAACAGCGTCGGCCGGCCATGTTCCGCCAAATGTGATCTACTCGTTCTATTCTGGCGCGGCGGTTCTGTTGTTAACCATACTGTATACCATTGCCACAACCAAAGAGTATTCACCGAAACATTTCGAAGAATTTTCAGAAAGCGCCACGGAGAAAAAATCGAGTTTTCTGGACATTTTCCGTGATTTCAGACAGATGCCGCCCTTGATGAAAAAACTTGGCGCGGTACAGTTTTTCAGCTGGTTTGCGCTGTTTACCATGTGGGTGTTCACCACCAGCGCATTGGCTACTCACCATTTCGGTTTGTCTCCTGACGATACCTCGTCGGCACAATTTAACGAGGCGGGTAACCTGACAGGGCATCTGTTCGGGCTTTATAACTTATTCGCCATTCCGTTCGCCTTTTTATTGACACCCATAGCGCAGCACATCGGCAAAAAGAATACGCATGCACTGGCACTGTTCTGTGGCGGTTTGGGTCTGATTCTGCTCTACTTTATTACGGATAGGGGAATGCTTTGGCTGCCGATGTTGTTGCTTGGCTTTGCTTGGGCCAGCATTCTCGCAATGCCCTACGC
>RDDY01000322.1 GCA_003852805.1 Chryseobacterium sp. | reverse complement strand
GGGATTGGGACTCTGCTGTAGACAACAGGAGAACTGATCGAAGTTCTTGGTTAATATTTGCTCTGCAACAAACCGTGGTTTAAAATCTGCGTAAGAGGGTAAGGTATTAATGTTACTTATTTTATCATAAAAATATCTCTCAATCATTGGAATTGATCCGTCTTGTGTAATTTCATACTTTTTTTTCACGCGTAAACTCGCACCATTCACAACTTCCCAACCCACGGGAAATGTACCAATGGACAACACAGCAAAACATTCAAAGCACGGCTTGTCATTCAATATTGTAACGGTAAAAAGATATTTCTTGGACTTTGTTAGCGGTAAATCTATTGCTGCGGTCTTGGTAAAGGGTCCATTCTCCGTAAAAGTATAATTCGCAATTGAAAAGACAGAACCGTCTTCAATATCTGTAATCTTCACTTGGTATTTTGCTTTATCCAAGCCGTTATAGTCTGTACCGTACGCAAATCGAACAATTACAGATGTAGAATCAACTGTCTTACCATCAAACTCAAGTTGTGCGGTTTTCTCTGTTCTATCAACCCTTATGAGCCGCTGATCTGTAAAATACATTCTCTGTCTCGTGGGAATACCTTCGTACTCGTACAACACCTTTCCTCCGGTCGGATACGCAATGGATTTTAGCGTTCCTTTTTTAGCGAACTCGAAATTTGGTCGCCTATCCGCATTTCCTTTAATGGACGCAGCCAAAACTCCAAAGTTGTTGTACACACGCAAAGTATTGTTAAAATAGTCAGTATTGGGTAAAAGATCAGCATTATGAACTCCATTAAAATAGCCTAGGAAATCCATAGCATTGTCAAGTCGCTTAGGCAACTTTAACGGATCTTCATATATGAGTTCATAAATACCAACGGTTGTTCCAATTTCTGTTTTCGGGTCGGAAAATGCGATAGTCTCGATATTGTTGAGAAAGAATCTCTCTTCGTTTAGGGAAAACTGTTGCGTTATATATCTGAGGCTGGTCTTGCTTATCAGGTTATTGCTTTGGTAGAAAGAAATATCGGTAACTTTTGTGACAGAAGGATAAGATGTAGTTCGATCAAATTTTATTGTACTGATAGCAGTACTTATCGAATCCAGAATAACGGCGTCGTATATATAAAATATCTTTTTTTTGGTCTGCATTTGCCCCGGCGTTATGCCGAATTGTCGACAGCCCGAGTGCGCATCGTCAATATGCATCAATCTATCTTGCATGACAGAGGAAATATAGATTATCGGCTCACTCTTTCGAGAGTAATGATAGTTAACCGCATATCCTTTCGTATCCTCGACCTTAGTCAAGAAATAACTGGTTATACCACGGGAACCACTGTCATAGCGCGTACCTGTTTCCTCTGTTGCAGCCGAGCCTCCGTAGTAATATTTGATACCTTTATCATCAGTAATGCAAAAGCTGTGAGATGCTTTATTGTAATCTATTGTAATTGTTTTATCGGCCGCAATCAAAACCGGTACAAAATATTGATCCAAATAAAAGCTACCGGATCCACCAGGGTATATGAAATTAAATATATCCGGCTGCAAATCAACATATTGTGTTTGCGTAACAGCTTGATTAAGTTCTTTCGCCGCTTCGGTACCATCTTCAATATTGAGTCCGAGCACTGTTTCGACAGAGTCATAATACAACCGCTTAACGGCTTTTTCATCTGCCATGCCCCGAATAACTCGGTTGATAATCCCGCCTGACTCCAAAATCCAGCTCATGCCGACTTCGCTTGGAACATCGGTTAATTTAACCCCCGCCTTTACGTACTTAAGTGTGAGTCCGAAATTGAGATCTCCTTCGTTCAATTGGTATAATGGAATCGAAACTTGTGGAATACCCCTATGCTCGTTGACTGTAGCAGAATATGATTGAGTCCTGCTAAGCGACTCAGGATTAGGAGGCACAGTATTAATTTCTCCTTCAAGCCCCTGTGCAAAAAGAATCCCGGCTGCGTTGAAGAAACAAAGTATCAATAACAATTTCTTCATCTCTTCACGATTTTGGTATTCACGGTTTTGGTTTCGGTGGTTGCCGTTACCATATACACGCCTTTGGAAAGTGAGGCGGTATTGATTTTGGTGACCGGGTTTTTGGT
>RDDY01000385.1 GCA_003852805.1 Chryseobacterium sp. | reverse complement strand
AACAAGGTAGAGACCGCCGTGCGCCTTCGCCACGCTCCCACGGGCATCATCATAGAAAACTCCGAGAGTCGCTCTCAGCTTCAAAACAAAGAGAAAGCCATGCAGTTACTGCGTTCGCGTCTTTATGAGATAGAATTGGAAGAACGGATGAAAGCGCGCAACGAGATTGAGGCCAACAAAATGAAAATAGAATGGGGCAGCCAAATTCGCAACTATGTGATGCACCCGTACAAACTGGTGAAAGACGTGCGCAGCGGCTACGAAACCTCTGACGTAGACGGCGTGATGAACGGAAAAATCACACCGTTCCTAAAATCTTTCCTGATGGCTACGGGCCAAGAAGAAGTTGATGACAGCTTATAAGTTAAATATTTCTTAACCACTTTTTTATTAGGCTTTTTCCTATATTTTTGCAGCCTATCTATTATCATGGGAAATTTTGAAAGTTGGAAGGACCTTCTCAATCCTGAATTCTACATCAAGTTGGGCGGCCTTTGGGTGGTGCTGTTCATAGTTTTTGCGGAGACCGGCCTGTTTGTCGGTTTCTTTTTGCCTGGCGACAGCCTGCTGTTTGTGGCAGGCATTTACTCGCGGATGATTATGGAGCAGGCCTTGGGCGGCACCGGCAGTGATCTGCTCGATACCACGCTTCTGGCAACTTTGGTTGCGGTTGCCGCCATCCTCGGCAATATGGTGGGCTATTGGTTCGGCAAAAAGAGCGGCCCTGTGTTGTATGACCGACCGGACAGTTTCCTTTTCAAAAAGAAATATCTCTTCAAGGCAAGAGATTTCTATGATGACCACGGCCGTTTGGCCATTATCTTGGCGCGCTTCCTGCCCGTTGTGCGTACGTTTGCGCCCATCGTTGCGGGCATTGTGGGGATGGACAAAGGCAAGTTTATTCTTTACAACATCATCGGTGCGGTGGCTTGGTCGTTCTCCATGATCTTCGCCGGGCATTACCTCGACAAACTGTTCATGGATCAGTTCGGCATCGATTTGAAGGCGCACCTTGAGATGATTATCCTGATTATCGTTCTTGTGACCACGGCACCCGTAATCATCAAACTGTTCTTCGGCAAGGACAAAGCATAAAATCAGGGCGTGCCGGTTTCCTTTTTTTCAAAAAGAAAACCGTCGGTCTCCGGCTCCCAATCTTTTTATTTTTCAAATAAAAAGGATTTCCGCCTCCGCCCTCACGCGGGGGCAATTTGTATATTTGAGGCATGATTTCCAAAACAACCATCGACAAGATTTTCTCCGCCGTCCGGGTGGAAGAAATCATCGGTGAGTATGTGCAGCTCAAGCGCGCGGGCAGCAATATGAAAGGCTTGAGCCCTTTCGCCGACGAGAAAACACCTTCATTTGTCGTTTCGCCCTCCAAGCAGATCTGGAAGGATTTCAGCAGTGGCAAGGGCGGCACCGCCGTTTCTTTCTTGATGGAAATCGAGGGGTACAGCTATCCCGAAGCGCTTCGGCATTTGGCCAAGAAATACGGCATCGAGATAGAAGAAGACAACCATGAGTTGTCTCCCGAGCAGCAGGATGCGCGCAACTTTCGGGATTTGCTGTATAAAATCCATGAGATTGCCAACGACTTTTTCCGGCAGCAGCTTTTCGATACCGAAGAAGGCAGGGCCATCGGCCTCAGCTATTTCCACGAGCGGGGACTGAACGACGCCACCATCAAGAAATTCCAATTAGGTTATTCTCCCGAGCAGCGCGATGCCTTCACGAGCCACGCGTTGGAGAAATCCTACGAAGAAGAATTGCTGGAAAAGGCAGGCTTGTCAATTTTCCCCGAGAACCGGGCGGGTGGCGTAGACCGTTTCCGCGAACGCATCATTTTCCCCATCCTCAGTTTCTCAGGCCGCGTTTTGGGTTTTGGCGCGCGCATTCTGAAATCAAATGTCAAAACCGCGAAGTATCTCAACTCACCGGAAACCGAAATCTACCACAAGTCAAATGTTCTGTACGGCATCTCGCAGTCAAAACAAGCGATATCGCGAGAGGACCAATGTCTGTTGGTAGAAGGTTATATGGATGTGGTGGCGCTGCACCAAGCGGGAATAGAGAATGTTGTGGCCAGCAGCGGAACGGCGTTGACGGTGGAGCAGATCAAACTCATCCGCAGGCTGACGCCCAACGTCACCATTTTGTTCGATAATGATGCTGCCGGGATAAAAGCCACTTTCCGTAGCATAGATTTATTGTTGGCCGAGAGTATGAATGTGCGCGTACTGCTGTTCCCCGACGGTCATGACCCCGACAGTTTTGCGAAAGCGCATCCGCAGGAATTTGTCAAAAATTACATTGCCGAGAACGCCAAAGACTTCATTCGCTTCAAAGCCGAAGTATTGCAAAAAGAAGCAGGCGAAGACCCGATTCGCCGTTCGGAAATGATACGCGATATCATGCGAAGCATCGCGCAGGTGCCCAATCCGCTTCAGCAGGAAGTATTTGTTCAGCAAGTGGCGGCGCTGCTGAAAGTCTCGGAACAAAATCTGTTCAACGAATTGTACGCACAGTCGGCAACGGCACAACAGCAGACCAAACCAAGCCCGCAGCAACCCAAGCTGGAGAAGGTGGAAAACCTCGCCATCGATACGGTAAACCCGTTGTTGGTGCTGGAAGAAAAACTGGTGGAACTGATGCTAAAATACGGCGATACAAACCTGCGCAAAGGAGCCGAAACGGAAACCAGCGTCATCCAAGAAATATTGAATCATTTGGATGAAGACGAATGCGAATTGCTGAATCCGCTCAATGAAAAAATCATCGCCGAGATAAAAGCAGGCTTGGAAAATGAGGAGTTGCGCTCGGGCAATTTCTTTCTGACGCTGATGGATGAGGAACTGAACGGCCATGTGGCCAATGCATTGATAGAGCCTTACAGCACGAGCGATTGGGCAAAGCACAATATCTACTTCAGCAAAGAAGAAGAGTTGGTGGAAAGTATTGTGCGCGATGTTATTCTGCGCCACAAGCGCGAATATGTCGTCAAGCTTATCCGTGATGTGCAAGAACGCATGAAAAATGGTGAGGAAGTGCAACCGGCGGAATATGAAATGATCAGAAACCTGCTGCTGCTGAAGAACAATATAGACCAAGAACTCTTCCGCATTTTATGACGGCTTCTGCCACTTTGTCGCCTTTTTACTTTGGAATAATATTGGCAACCGACAGTGCGTTACAGAAAATAAGCTTTAAACTATGGACATAAAAAAAGAATTCCGGGATTACGCCGTAAAACATAAAGGACTCAGCGGTCTTGCAACCGACCAATATTTGGGAATGTACGGACCGACCAATCTGACGCCGTACATTATGGAAGAGCGTCGCATGAATGTGGCACAAATGGATGTGTTCTCGCGACTGATGATGGACCGCATCATCTTCCTTGGTACAGGTATTGACGACCAGGTGGCGAACATCGTAACCGCACAGCTTCTGTTCTTGGAAAGCGCAGACCCGGCAAAAGATATTCAGATCTACATCAATTCGCCCGGAGGCAGCGTTTACGCCGGTTTGGGCATTTATGATACCATGCAGATCATCAAGCCCGATGTGGCAACCATCTGTACAGGAATGGCGGCATCCATGGGCGCCGTATTGTTGGTAGCCGGCGAGAAAGGCAAGCGTTCTGCACTCAAGCATTCGCGTGTGATGATTCACCAGCCCAGCGGCGGTGCACAAGGCGTGGCGTCCGATATGGAGATCAATCTGCGTGAAATGCTGAAATTGAAGAAAGAACTTTACGATATTATTTCTCACCACTCCGGCCAGACCTACGATTGGGTTGAAAAATCTTCTGACCGCGATTATTGGATGACCTCCGGCGAGGCCAAAGAATACGGTATGGTAGACGAGGTTCTCGAGAGAAAAACCGAGAAATAAAAACAGCTGATTCCCCAACCGACCGCTCATTGGAGCGGTTTTTTTATTTTTGAACAAAGGGATATCTTCGACAGAGAGATTCCGGGATTTTTTAATATGGAACAAACCGGAACATTACCTCCTTTTGCCATTTATTCTCCACATGCTTATCTATAAACAGAATGCCGAAATAAAATGACAACGCTCTACATTAAAAATATGGTCTGCAACCGCTGCATCCTAGTGGTCCGGCAAGAATTGGATAAACTGGGCTTGGAAGTAAAAAATATAAAACTCGGAGAGGTAATTCTTGACAGAGAACTTTCGGCGAAAGAGGAAAACGCTCTGGGAAATGCTTTGGTTCCGTTGGGTTTTGAAATTATCGATGACAAGAAAAGCCGCATGATCGAGCAGATCAAAAACATCATTATTGAGCTTGTGCATCACCGTGACAATGACAACAAAGCCAACCTTTCCGAGATCTTAAGCAATAAATTGCATCACGATTATAACTACCTGTCAAGCCTGTTTTCGGAAGTAGAAGGAACCACGATTGAGAAATACTTTATCGCCCAAAAAATAGAAAGGGTAAAGGAATTGCTGGTCTACGATGAATTGTCTCTGAGCGAAATAGCTTTCCGTCTGAACTATTCCAGCGTGGCTTATCTCAGCAACCAATTCAAAAAAGTGACCGGTCTGACGCCGAGCCATTTCAAACAGATAAGAGCAGATAAACGGAAGCCTTTGGATGAGGTGTAGAAGAATCTTACAAATCAAACACAAAGTTCCACAACAGTCGGCCCGCTTGTTTTCGCCAACTTTGTACTGTAAAAGAGTAAAATATGGCAACAGATAGCAATAAAGATATCGTTTATCTACTGTTGGAGGGTGTAGAAAGCGAGCATTGTGCATTGATCGTTGAGAAAGGGTTAGCACAGGTGAAAGGCGTGGAAGCCCCAAAGGTGGAGCTGAACAACCGCCGCGCGGCCGTGACGGTGGATAACAGTGAAACGGTGGGCGAAGCGGTTAGAGCCATCAAAGACTTGGGTTATGGCGTAACGACCGTTAAGAAGTCATTTCCTGTATTGGGTATGACCTGTGCGTCCTGTGCGGGAAGTGCCGAGAGCATCGTAAAGCATCAGCCGGGGGTAATCAATTCTTCCGTAAACTTTGCCACGGGCAATCTTACCGTTGAATATCTGCCCAATGTCACCGATGCCGCCACGCTTAAAAAAGCGGTGCAATCTGCGGGTTATGATTTATTGGTGGAGGACGAAACGAGTCAACAGGAAACCTTAGAAGCTATTCACGCCGAGAAATTCAAAAAGCTGAAAACCAAAACCACTTGGGCCATTCTCCTGAGTTTGCCTGTGGTGATAATCGGTATGTTCTTTATGAATATGCCTTACGCAGACCCGATCATGTGGGCATTCTCCACGCCGGTGGTCTTGTGGCTGGGCCGTGATTTTTTCATCAATGCATGGAAGCAGGCGAAACACCGTTCGGCCAATATGGACACGCTGGTGGCATTAAGCACCGGCATCGCCTATGTGTTTAGTGTGTTCAATATGCTGTTTCCGCAATTCTGGGAGCAACGCGGACTGGAAGCGCATGTGTATTTTGAAGCGGCAGCCGTAATCATTGCTTTTATTTTATTGGGGAAATTGTTGGAAGAAAAAGCCAAAGGCAATACCTCTTCGGCCATCAAAAAGCTGATGGGCCTGCAGCCGAAAACAGTTACCGTAATGGAAGCCGATGGCACGGAAAGGCAAAAAGCCATTGAAGACGTAAACCCCGGCGACATTATTTTGGTCAAGCCCGGTGAAAAAATCGCTGTGGACGGAATGGTCGTTTCGGGCAGTTCGTATGTAGATGAAAGTATGCTCAGCGGCGAACCGTTGCCTGTAATGAAAAAAGAAAACGAGAAAGTATTTGCAGGGACCATCAACCAAAAAGGAAGCTTCCGGTTTGAAGCTGTTAAGGTCGGCAAGGAAACCATGCTTGCCCAAATCATCAAAATGGTGCAGGATGCACAGGGAAGCAAAGCACCCGTGCAGAAACTGGTGGACAAGATCGCGGGTATTTTCGTTCCTGTCGTCATCGGCATTGCCATTCTTACATTTATCCTGTGGATTATGCTTGGCGGAAACAACGGCGTGGTGCAGGGATTGCTGGCGGCCATCACGGTACTGGTGATCGCTTGTCCTTGTGCGCTGGGCCTGGCTACACCTACGGCTATTATGGTGGGCGTGGGTAAGGGCGCCGAAAAAGGTATCCTGATAAAAGATGCGGAAAGTCTGGAACTGGCGAAGAAAGTAAGTGCCATCGTTCTGGATAAAACGGGTACGATCACCGAAGGCAGACCCGAAGTGACCGGCATCCAATGGCTGAACAACGACGATACTGCGAAAGCTATTTTACTGAGCATCGAAAAGCAATCGGAGCATCCGCTGGCAGAAGCCGTTGTGAAATACTTTGACGGTGTAAACGGTACTGCATTAACAAACTTCGACAGTATCACAGGCAAAGGTGCAAAAGCCGATTATAGCAGCGAAACCTACTATGTGGGCAACAAGAAACTGTTGGCCGAGAACAACATTACCGTTGCCGATCAACTGCAACAGCAGGCAGACGAGTGGGGCAAACAGTCCAAGACCGTTATCTGGTTTGCCGACAGCACGCAGGCGCTTTCTGTGGTGGCTATTTCCGATAAGATCAAAGAAACATCGGTGGCAGCCATCAAAGAAATGCAAGATAAGGGCATCGATCTGTATATGCTGACAGGCGATAACGAGGCGACCGCCAAAGCCATTGCTGCGCAAACCGGCATTGGCCACTACAAGGCAGAAGTATTGCCGCAGCATAAAGCCGATTTTGTAAAAGAACTGCAGATGCAGGGCAAAGTGGTAGCTATGGTGGGCGACGGCATCAACGACAGTACCGCATTGGCAACCGCAGATGTAAGTATCGCCATGGGCAAAGGCTCGGATATCGCCATGGACGTAGCGAAAATGACCATCATTTCATCAGACCTTACCAAAATTCCGCAGGCGATAAAACTGTCAAAACAGACGGTGGCAACCATCAAGCAAAACCTGTTTTGGGCGTTCATCTACAACCTGATCGGCATCCCGATTGCCGCAGGGATCCTTTACCCGATCAACGGTTTCTTGCTGAACCCGATGATCGCCGGCGCAGCGATGGCGCTGAGCAGCGTGAGCGTGGTAAGCAACAGTTTGCGGCTGAAATGGAAGAAGTAAATCTTACAACTCAAACCTTAAATAATACAATGGCTTTCGGCGCTGCGCCGAGCTTTGTACTGAAAAAAAAATAAAGCATTATCAATGGAAAATAAAGAGTTCAAGTTCAAAACCAATCTCAATTGCGGAGGTTGCGTGTCAAAGGTAAAATCTGATCTGGATAGCGCGGAAGGCATTTACGCTTGGAATGTGGATACAGACAACGCCGACAAAATTCTTACGGTAGATTCAAAAGGGATCACCGAGAATGAAGTAATCGAGATTATTACAAGCAAAGGCTTTAAAGCAGAAACCTTAGCCGGCTGATCCGGAGGTTAAGTTTAAGATTTCATAGAAACTTTTGTCACAGTATTGGCATACGCATAATAGCCGACCGCTCTTCGGAGCGGTTTTTTTATTTTTGCATTTATGAAAACAGTCGAGATTCAGGCCAAGGCTTTTTTTGAATTGTTGAAATTGCGCGATCAATCCATGTGGGAAATATTTGCGCAAATGATCGATGGTGAAAGGAAAGAAATCGTCTTCATCGAAGACAGCAAGCCACTGTTCAATTATCAACTGCCTGAAACCGTAGAGCTTTTGAAAAAGGACCAAGAACTATTCTCTGCCGAATATGCCGAAAAACTGCGCGAACTGAATTGACACCTAACACCAAATTACCCATGAAGAAAAGAACCTTTGACCGCGCTTTGCAGTTTTTGAAACAGTTCAGCAATAACTCGGTGACAACCGAGGATGTTGCGGTAGCTGAGAAAAAATCGGTTAACCTGAAAGACCGGATGAAAGATTTCCATCTGCTCTTGGCCATTTTTAAAGATGCGGTTTCGGGCAAATACAAGGTTTCCAAAGCTACGATGGCCACCATCGGCGGTGCTATATTGTATGTTGTTTCGCCCATCGATGCCATTCCCGATTTTCTACCATTGATCGGCTGGACAGACGACATCGCTGTTGTTGGTTTTGTGGTGGCGCGGCTCGCAAAAGAAATCGAGAATTATAAATTGTTGATGCGGAAATAATAACACGCGGTAGGGCCGTTGCAAGCAACGGTCCTACCGCGTGTTAAAACGCTTAACCGTTTCCACGGCTTCCGCCACATCATGCACGCGCAAGATCTTTGCACCTTTTTGCAACAGCCGCAGGTGTAATTTTTGAGTTTCAGCGTTGACTTCCAACGGGCCTTTGCCCAAAGGTTTGTAGATGAACGATTTTCGGGAAATGCCCGCCAGCAATGGTTTTTTGTTGAAATCCAAGTATTGGAATTCGTCGATGAGTTGCAGCTGATTTTCAAGTGTTTTACCGAATCCAAAGCCGGGATCCAAGATAATGTCATGCACATTCATCCGGTGCAATTCATGGATTTTCTCCAAGAAATAACGGTTCAGGCTGAGAAGAATATCGTCGTGGCTTTTCTGCCTGTGCATCTGCTCATAACCCACATTCACGTGCATCAGGATATACGGCAGCGCCACCTCGCCCACGGTGCGGAACATGGCCGGATCATAACTGCCGCCCGAAATATCGTTTATGATATCGATTCCCTCATCGGCACCGAAACGCACTACTTCAGAATAAAAACTGTCCAATGAAAAAAGCGTCTCGGGGAATGCACGACGCAATAACGGAAGCAGTTCGCGTAACCGGTTCAGTTCTTCTGCTGCGGGCAGATATTCTGCTCTCGGGCGTGTGCTCTGCGCACCGATGTCAATAATCTCTGCGCCGTCTTCCAGCATTTTTGCCGTATGCGTTACGGCATCGTAGGCATTGTTGAAGCGTCCGCCGTCCGAGAAAGAATCGGGCGTCAGATTCAGGATTCCCATGATTTTGGGGCGCGAAAGGTCGATCAGTTTGCCGCGGCAATTCAGCGTATATTCCATGCCGTAAAAATACCTTTTCCGTCCCTTCCCGCAAAAACCCTTCCTGCACGGTTGCGGCCTTTTTAATATCTTTGGCGCTGAACGCTGCTTATGCAAAATACAGATCAACAGTTTGACGAAATTATTGCCGAGTGCCGAGATTTGTTTTCCAAAAAACTCTCGGATTACGGAGCCGCCTGGCGTGTGCTGCGGCCTTCGTCTGTCACGGACCAAATTTACATAAAGGTCAACCGGATCCGGACGTTGCAGATGACGGCCGAGCGAAAAATAGAAGAAGACGATCGGGCAGAGTTTGTTGCCATTGTAAACTACGCCGTTATCGCGCTGATACAATTGGAAGACGGCGTGCAGCAAGAACTGAACGCAGACCCGGCAACGATAATGCAACGCTACGACTTGCTGACCGCTTCTGCAAAACAGCTGATGCAAAACAAAAATCACGATTACGGCGAAGCGTGGCGAGATATGCGCATCAGTTCCATCACCGATCTTATCTTCCAAAAAGTTTTGCGCACCAAGCAGATAGAGGACAACCAAGGGATTACGCTGGTTTCGGAAGGGCTGGACGCCAACTATTTTGATATGTTGAACTACGCGGTTTTTTGTTTGATTAAACTAAATGAGGCAACCAAGGCTTAACCGGCAAGGTTATTGAAAGCGCTGGCAAAACCAATTGTTTAACTTGAAAAACTGATAACGATGCAAAAATCCAATAAATCAATCGCCGGTTACCATCTGCTGATGATCCTCTCGATGGTAGATTATAAATTCAACGCAGACGAAGAACTCGTCATCAAAGATTATATGGCAACCGAGTTTCCGTTTCGTATGAACCTCGATGATGAAATGGAAAAAATTGCGGCCTTGCAGCCTTTTGAATGGCGCGACCATTTTACTTTTCACGCTCAATGCTTCTGCGAAGATTCTACCGAGGAAGAAAGAAAAAACTTCTTTGAATTTGCTCAAGCCTTGGTAGGCGCAGATGGCGAGCTGGATCCGCGCGAAGACGAATACTTGGAAATCCTGAAGAGTACTTGCAATTTATAAAGCATTAAAAAAATCAAAAAAAAACTAACCACCATGAGAAAAAATATTGTTGCCGGCAACTGGAAAATGAACAAAACCTTTCCCGAGGCGCAAGAATTGATGTTTCAACTGCTGGAATATAAAAAGCACAACACCGTAAATTGTGAAATAGCCGTGGCTCCGCCGACGCTGTATCTGCTCATGGCTCGCAATGTATTTGATGCGGAAGACATCAAAGTAATGGCGCAGGATATGTCGGCGCACAGCTCGGGAGCTTATACGGGGGAAATTTCCGCCGAGATGCTTCTCTCCGTGCATGCAGACGGATCGATCATCGGTCACAGTGAGCGCCGGCTGTATCATGGAGAAACGGATGAGAATTGCGCGCTGAAAATAAAAGCAGCGCTGGACAACGGATTAACGCCTATTTATTGCAACGGCGAAAATTTGGACCAAAGGAAAGCCGGCCAGCATCTGGAAGTGGTAAAGCTTCAGACCGAAACCGCACTGTTCGGACTTACGGCCGACGAGATAAAAAAGGTAGTGATAGCCTACGAACCGGTTTGGGCGATAGGAACCGGCGAGACCGCCACGCCCGAGCAGGCACAAGAGATCCATAAATTCATCCGCAGCTTCATCGCGGGCAAGTACGGTGATGAAGTGGCAGACGAAATCTCCATCCTGTACGGCGGCAGCGTGAAGCCCGACAACGCAAAAGAAATCTTTGCTCAACCCGATGTCGACGGCGGATTGATCGGCGGTGCAGCTTTGGATATTGCCGATTTCTCCAAGATCATCGAAGCTTTTAATTAATACAAGCGCATCTGCATTATGCAAACCTATCTGGAATTTCGCTTTACTGTAAATCCTCCGCAGCCGTGGTCGGAGATTCTGATGGCAGAATTGATGGAATGCGGTTTCGACAGTTTCACCGAAGAGCACGACGGTATACTGGCATACATCCCGAAAGAGCGCTATGATGAAGCCGAGCTGAAAGAAACACCGCTGCTCAATCATTCCGAGGTTCGGGTGGAATACAGTTTCTCGGAAATGCCGAATATCAATTGGAACGAGGAGTGGGAGAAAAACTTCAGTCCGATAAATATTGAAAACCAGGTGCAAATCAGGGCCGAGTTTCATGAACCCGACGGAGCGCCGTACGAAATCATCATCCAACCCAAGATGTCTTTTGGTACGGGCCACCATGCCACAACTTATCTTATGATTCGGCAGATGCTGGACATGGACTTCCAAGACAAATATGTATTGGACATGGGCTGCGGTACTTCGGTCCTTGCCATTTTTGCAAAGATGCGCGGTGCGGCAGATGTTTTGGCTATCGATATCGACGAATGGGCGGTGGAAAACTCTACCGAGAATGTCCTGCGAAACGGCACCAACGTACGGGTCAAAATGGGAGACGCTTCTGCGCTGGGAGCAGAAAACTTCGATATCATTTTGGCAAATATCAACCGTAATATTCTGATTTCCGATATCCCGAAATACGTATCCGTTCTCAATGACGGCGGCTCGCTCTTGCTGTCGGGGCTTTGTTTCTTTGATGTGGATGATATTTTGGAGGTTTGCAGAGAGAACGGTCTGACTGCGGTCCGGCAGCTTCAGCGCGAAGAGTGGGTCAGTATCTTGCTTCACAAGTAAGAATCGGCCGAGAGTTTTATAAGGTTAAAGAACTTGTTTCTTATGGAAAAGAATGAAAATGTACGGTCGGCACGCGTCGGCGTGGTAGGCAGCGGAAGCTTTGCAACGGCCATTGTCAAAATGCTGACGGAAAACTGCGACCTCATTTATTGGCACGTGCGCAATGAATACGTAAAAGGTGCATTGGAGCATCGCGGTCACAATCCCACGTACCTAACATCCATCAGCTTTGACCTCAATCAACTGCGAATTACCACAGACATCAATGAGTTGGTGAACGACTGCGACATCATTGTTCTGGCGACGCCCTCCATTTACCTTCCCGCTTCCATCGGTCACATGACGGCCGAATATAAGGGTAAAATCTTTGTCTCCGCCATCAAAGGGATTGTACCTGAACAGAATGATATCGTCGCCAATTATCTGCGCGATGTCTTCAACATCGGTTACGAGCAGCAGGCCGTCATCGCCGGGCCGTGTCACGCGGAAGAGGTGGCCATGGAACGCTTGTCTTACCTTACCATAGCCGCCACCCAAGAAAAAGACGCTGATTTCCTGTGCGAACTGTTTGCGTCCTCATTCATCAAGGTGCACACCAGCAAAGACGTTTTGGGCAACGAATACAGTGCGGTGCTGAAGAACATCTACGCTATCGGAGCGGGCATTGCAACAGGCCTCGGGTACGGTGATAACTTCAATGCTGTGTTTGTCTCCAACGCCATCCGAGAGATGGAGAATTTCTTGGAAGCCATCCACGAAGCGCCACGCGATGTAAACGAGAGTGCCTACTTGGGCGACCTTTTGGTAACGGCTTACTCGCTGTTCTCGCGAAACCGGAACTTGGGAAATCTTATCGGCAAAGGATATACGGTGAAGTCGGCAATTCAGTCGATGAATATGGTGGCCGAAGGATATTATGCCGCCGCCGGAATTTACAATATCGTAAAAGAAAAACAACTGGATCTGCCGATAATCTCAACCGTTTACCGAGTGTTGTACGAGGAGGCAAATGCCGAACA
>RDDY01000267.1 GCA_003852805.1 Chryseobacterium sp. | reverse complement strand
GTCATCGTTCGGGAGTGCAAAAGTAGAAAATCGAACCGAACGTGCAAGCGGAAATTTGAATTTATTACGGCAACGAATAACAAACACCTGATAAACAGCAATATAAATTTATTACTGCTCCTTCTTCTTGGCTTCCGCCCAAAGCCTGCCCATTTCTTCCAAGCTCAAATCAGTGACTTTGAGGCTTCGTTCTGCTGCCAGATTTTCCATTTCTTTGAATCGGGCAATAAATTTACGATTGGTCCGCTCCAAGGCTGCATCTGCATTGAGACCGCTCAGGCGCGCATAGTTGACCAAGGAAAACAACAGATCACCCAACTCTTCTTCTCTGCGCAACTGCTCCGCTTCTTCTTTAAACTCATGCAACTCTTCTTCAACTTTAGCCCAAGCTTCTTCCGCCGTCGGAAAATCAAAACCGACTCCGTGCGCTTTGTCCTGAATGCGGAACGCCTTGATCAAAGGTGGCAAACTCTGCGGTACGCCGGCCAAGACCGAACGGTTGCCTTCCTTCAACTTCAACGATTCCCAATTCTGTTTTACCTTTTCCTGGTCCTCTGCTACAACATCTCCGTATATATGCGGATGGCGGAAAACCAATTTTTCATTTAAAGAATGGATCACATCGGCAATGTCAAAATCACCGCGCTCTGACGCAATTTTCGCATAGAATACCAAATGCAGCAGAACATCGCCTATCTCTTTTTTTACCTCGGGCATGTTTTCATCCAGCAACGCATCGGACAATTCGTATGTCTCTTCTATAGTAAGATGCCTCAGTGATTGTAACGTCTGCTCCCTGTCCCACGGACATTTTTCGCGCAGATCATCCATAACATCCAACAACCGAGAAAATGCAGCCAGTTTTTGTTCTTTGCTATTCATATCAACAAAGTTAAAAATAAGGGCGCAAAGTCATTTCTAACTTGCGCCCGTTGTCTATAATATAAGTGGAAATTACTTTGTCTCGGCCGTGTCTTCCACAGATTCTTTGTCCGAGGTTTCCTCACTTGTTTCCGGTTTAACAAAGCTTTCGGGAGTGATGAAACCTGCCTTTTGAAGTAGGTTGTACCACTGCAGCATTTTCTTGATGTCAGATTCATACACTCGGCCCGCATCATATTCTGGCAACACTTCATCCATCAGGGAGCGTAACTCCTGACTCGCAGATTTGTGGGAGATGGCGTGCTTATAATCGAATTTCTTTGCGATGCTTTCCAGAACATCAAAGAGCGGCGCCTCGCCGTCTACTGTAAAAATTGCGATGTTGTCCAACAGGCTCACTTGGCTGGAATTGTTGATGTTGGTCCTGCGGCCTGTTGCAATATCTTCTACAATAAAACCTGTGCGTAGTTGGGAAATAAGACGGAACAGACCCGGTTTTCCTGAAATAGAAATTATTTTCTCTAACTGCATTTTGTATGTTGTTATCTTGTTTTAAATCTTATCTGGCGAAGCGCATTTTGTAACCTACATCGATGGCTCCTGACGAAATCTTCGACAATTTGCCCTTTATCAGCTTCTTTTTGAGCGGACTCAATTTGTCTGTGAAAAGGATTCCTTGGATATGGTCGTACTCATGTTGAATCACGCGGGCACGAATATCTGAAAAAGTTTCGGTGTGTTTTTCAAAATTTTCATCAAAATATTCGATGGTGATCGTTTCCCGGCGCGCGACATCTTCGCGAACTTCGGGAATGCTCAGGCAGCCTTCATTGAATTTCCAGCTGTCACCGACCTCTTCCAAAATCTTGGCGTTGATGAATACTTTTTTGAAATCTTTAAGCTCGTCGGCAATATCTTCATAATCTTCATCCTCTGCCAATGGGCGAATGTCTACCACAAAGAGACGGATGTCCAGCCCTATCTGCGGCGCAGCCAGACCGATGCCGCTGGCCGAATACATGGTCTCGAACATATTATCGATCAGTTCTTTCAGTTCGGGATAATCCTTCCCGATCGGTTGTCCTTTCTTCCGAAGCACCGGGTCTCCGTAGGCACGTATTGGTAAAATCATTGTCTCTCTAAAAAATTCTGAAGTATCAGCGTTGCGCTGACCTTGTCTATTAGTCCTTTCCGTTGACGTTCCTTTTTGCCTTTCCCGCTTTGGCTGATGATCTGTGATGCCGTGCGAGACGTAAGCCGTTCGTCCTGACGCTCGACTTTTATGGTCGGAAACTTCCGGGTAAAGTCGGCAACGAAGAGCCGGATATCGCTTTCGATCTCAGATAGATTTCCGCGCATGTCGATCGGTAGCCCGAGGACGACTGTTTCCACCCGATTTTCCGAAATATATTTTTCCAAGAACATCATCAGGTGCGGCGTTTCCACCGTTGTAAGAGCAGAGGCAATAATCTGCATGTCATCTGTCACCGCAATACCGCAGCGACTATTGCCATAATCAATTGCCATAATTTGCCCCATAGCGTGCAAATTTATTAAAATTATATTTACGTAAATTCTGTTTTATGGGTAAACATGCGAGCAGTGATGCTCACGGCAGGACCGTATTTTGCTTTTTTAAAGCTTAAAATCAGAAAGATGAGAACCTTGATACTGATGCGGCACGCCCACAGCCATTGGCCGCCAAATACAGAAGACTTCGACCGACCACTCTCTGACAAAGGAAAAGCAGAAGCCACCGAGAAAGCACGATACCAGAAAGAGCATTTGAACCTTGAGGATGCACTGATTCTTTGCAGTCCTGCCCGCAGAACCCGCGAGACCGCCGAAATACTGCTTCGCGACCTTAGCGGTATCGCCCTTCAGTTTGAGGATGATTTATACAATGCAGAGCCTTCCGTTTTTTCACAAGTGTTGCACTGCGTGCCTGACGAATACCGCACCGTAATCATAATCTCGCACAATAACGGCATCAGCTATTTTGCCAATTCGCTGTCGGATACAAACATATCTCAACTGCCAACGGCGGGAATTGCCGTGTTCGAGATTGCAGCGGAAAGATGGGCGGAGTTTGATAAAGCCGGGAAGAAAAGCCTGTTTATCGCGTGATCCTTTGTGGTCTTTATTCTCAATTCTCATTAGTGACAGAGCGTCACTCTAACCGATTAGTTTTTCAAGAGAAATTCGGTTCAATCTTTTCAGTCGTCTCTCCTCGACCAAAGCCTCTTTCTTTGTTGCAAACTGCCGAGCGTAGACAATTTTCCAGGCAGACGCTTTGGACGTGAATTTATGCTTTGAATTCAAATGATATTACAACCGTTTTGCAGCATCGGTTGTGAAGCCTTTGTAATAAGTATTCAGCGTTTCTGAAAACAATATGTAGACGAAATATCCCAAAACAAAAAAATCTCCCGATGTGGGAGATTTTGTCTCGTCTACGACGAGAGGACTCGCACCCGTCTCGTCACTCATGACGAGATGACAGGGCGGCATTCTAACCGATTAGTTTTTCAAGAGAAATTCGATTCAATCTATTCAGTCGTCTTTCCTCGACCAAAGCCTCTTTCTTTGTTGTAAACCGTCTAACATAAACAACTTCCCGGTCAGACGATTTGGATGTGAATTTACGCTGCGAGTTCAAATGATAATACAACCGTTTCTCGACATCGGTTGTGAAGCCTTTGTAATAAGTATTCAGCGTTTCTGAAAACAATATGTAGACGAAATATCCCAAAACAAAAAAATCTCCCGATGTGGGAGATTTTGCGATCCGGACGGGACTCGAACCCGCGACCTCCGCCGTGACAGGGCGGCATTCTAACCAGCTGAACTACCGGATCAATTTCATTCTTTAACGAACGTCTGCTCTCTTGAATAATGTGGTGCAAAAATACAATAAAAATGATCCGATGCAAATTTTTGTGAATAAAAAAACGCCTCTCTTTTGGAAAGGCGTTCATTATCAACGACATTAATTTTTACAAGTGCGCCGAAAGCTTTTGAGCGATTACCTCTTTGGGAGAAACGCCCACCAGTTTGTCCACTACCTCACCGTTTTTGAAGATCAACAGTGTCGGGATATTTCTGATGCCGTATTCCATAGAGACTTGTTGGTTATTGTCTACATCCACCTTTCCGACAACCGCCTTTCCGTCAAAATCATTGGCCAGTTCTTCCACAATCGGGCCCAACATACGGCACGGTCCGCACCAAGTTGCCCAAAAATCTACAAGAACAGGTTTATCTGAGTTGAGAACAGTTTCTTTAAAAGAGGAATCTGTGATTTCTAAAGCCATAATTTCTGATTTTTATCTAAGTAGTTACAAATTTACTAAATTAAAGGATGCTTTGCTCAATCGCCGACATATACGCGATCTATCACTGCTGCTCTGCAATAATCTCTCCAAGCGCTTTTATCAGTTGGTCCACTTCCTCCTTCGTCGTACGGTGACTGAAAGAAACGCGCAGAGGTGTTGAGTTTTCCATTTCATCGTCTGACAACACAGACATCATTACCATCGATGGTTTCCCCGCGCCTGAACTGCACGCACTGCCCTGCGAAACCGCCACGCCGCGCATATCCAACTGCAAGCCGATCAACGGATTCTTAAAAGGCAACAAAACGCTGAGCACCGTAAACAGGCTTTTCTCGGGTTCCGCACTTCTACCGTTGAATTTTACACCGGGGATATTGCTTATCAGTCGATCGACTGCGTAGGCTTTGACTTCTTGCATATATTCAGCGTAATCGTCAAGATGTTTCATGCAGATATCCATGGCTTTTCCCATCCCTGCAATTCCGCAAATGTTTTCCGTTCCTGCGCGCAGACTGCGCTCCTGCGGTCCGCCGGTAATTAAACCTTTTAATCCCGATGACTTACGGATGTATGCAAAACCCACGCCTTTCGGCCCGTGAAACTTATGCGCGCTGCAAGATGCAAAATCCAAGCCTATCTTGTTGAAATCCAATAGCAGATGCGCTACCGTTTGCACTGTGTCGGAATGGAACAGCGCGCCGTTTTCTTTGCACATTTTGGCTACGCGATCGATGTCAAGGAGGTTGCCTATTTCATTGTTGGCGTGCATTAGCGTTACCAAGGTTTTCTTGTCGGATGCTTTTAAAAGTTCTTCCAATTTATCGAGATCCAAGTCGCCTTTGTTATTCGGACGAAGGTATACCAACTCGGTGCCGCGCAGCTTCTTCATCTCCAGGCAAGTCTCGGCTACGCATTTATGTTCGAGTGGAGAAGTGATGATCCTCTCCACGCCCAGATGATCTACGCAGGACTTGATAATCATATTGTTGGACTCCGTGCCGCAAGACGTAAAGATGATCTCTGCGGGCTGCGCGCCAACGTAAGAAGCAATCTTCCGCCGGTTCTCTTCTATTACTGCTTTTGCCTCTTGGCCGATGCTGTGCGTGGAAGACGGATTGCCGTATTGTGTTTTCATGACGTCTACCATCGCATCAATCACTTCATCCAACAGCGGCGTGGTAGCGGCATTATCCAGATAGGTTTTTACCATTATGTATTTGGGAATTAAAAAAGCCGGATAAAATTAATGAAAATATCTGAAGTAGCTTTCGTCGGCCCACTTCAGCATGGCTGCATCTCCGGCCGTATCGCCGAAGGCAATGATTTTATCGTACTTGGCAACATCTATCTCTTCCAAGATACGCTTGACCTTTTCATCGCCCTTGCAGTTGGCCGTAACAAAATCTCCTGCAAAACGGTGATTTACGTAGAGCGCCTTTGTACAGATTGCATCCAGACCCAAAAAATATGCAAAGGGCTTCACCCAAAGATCGATAGAGGCCGAGACCAAAACGCCATGGGATTCTTCGTCCAAATCACGAATAAAGTTCAGTGCCGCAGGACGGATGAGGCCTTTCCCCACTTCGTCGAAAAAAGACTGCGCACGCTCTTCCAAAACCTCTTTTCGCTCGTTCTTCAAGACCGATTTTACCAGACTGCGCTTTACACGCTCAGTCTCAGCCGGTCTGAATTTCATCCATAAAAAAAGAGGCAGATGGCGAACAAATTGGTAGCGGAACCTGCGCGGATTGTAGTAACTAAGAAACGACAGCATCGTATCCCGTGTGGTGAGGGTTCCGTCGAGGTCGAAACAATAAAGTTTGCGCATCGTCAAGTGTTGAGGGTTAGGTTGAAAATAACTGCCGCTGTACGGTTCGGTACTTTTACTCTATTTCTTGAAATAAATCTGCATTAAAAAAACAGCCAACCACACAATTAACGTCACCTGCAGATAACGGTCGCGGTAGACAATCTTCGTCGGTGATTCTGTGCGGTTGTATACCAGCGTCTGCTGCAGATAACGCAAAAAGGCAAAAACCACCAAGATCACTGTATAAAAAACCCGCGGATGAAAGCGCTGCTGGACCTCGGGTGAGAGCGTGAACATCAGATAGCAGACTATGGCCAGCGCACAGCTGATAGACAGTGCAATATCTGCAAACTGCACATTATAGCCGTCCAACGATCGTCTGGTTTTACCGCCTAAACGTGCGTTGATCAATTCGCCACGCCGCTTGCCGATGGCCAAAACCAAAGCCAGAACAAAGGTCAACAATATAGCCCACTGCGAGATGAAAATGCCCGTAATGTAGCCGCCGGCCAATACGCGCAACACAAAGCCAATAGCAATAATGCAGATGTCCACAATGGCTACATGCTTCAACCAAGCCGTATACAGCAGATTTAAAATGAAATAAGAAACGACCACCAGGATAAACCGCGTTAAATCTCCATCGATAAATTGATGGATTATCACAATGCCCGCAATTACTACTGCAATCAGAGATATAAACAATACCAAAGCGGCACGCGGAGAAATGGCACCTGATGCCAGCGGCCGATTGCACTTCTGCGGATGGCGGCGGTCGGCTTCTATATCGTTGTAGTCATTGACGGTATAAACGGCCGATGCCGTGACAGAGAAAATAAAAAATGCCGCCAAGCTTTTGAGAAACAGGTCGGCAGATAAAATATTTCCGGAGAAGAATAGCGGTAAGAAAACAAACAGGTTTTTTACCCATTGCTCAATCCGCATCAGTTTTAAGTAAGATGTCATACGCTGCAATCGCCGCAAAAATACGGATATAATCGTTTGTCCGATGTCAAACGGTAAATTCGCCAAAACAAAAGCCACCCGAGAAGGATGGCTTTATTTTGTAAGTTAAAACTGCGGTTAATAATTGCCGCCGGCTTGTTGTGCGTCTCTCACCATTTTCTCGTTGGCGGTAATGGCAAACTCCACACGACGGTTTTGCGCACGCCCCGAAGCGGTATCGTTTGAAGCGATAGGCTCACGCATTCCCATACCCATTGTGTTCAGACGAGCAGCAGACACGCCTCTTGCCGACAGATAATTGGCAACAGATTGCGCGCGACGCTCGGATAGACCTTGGTTATAAGCTGCCTTTCCGGTGCTGTCGGTATGTCCGTAGATATTGATATTGGTATCGGGGTTATTTTTGAACACCGTTACCAAACGATCAAGGTTGGCTTTGGCCGTAGGCGTAAGGTTTGCCGAGTCGAAATCAAAGTTTACCGTGTTTTCATTCAGTGTTACTTTGATCCCCTCGCCTACTCTTTCCACATCGGCGCCGGGAAGTGCTTCGTTGATCTCGCGTGCTTGCTTATCCATACGGTTACCGATAAGACCCCCCGCAACACCGCCCACTATGCCGCCCAGTACAGCACCCGCAGGCGCATTGTGACCGCGGCCGATGTTATTGCCCAGCACTCCGCCCAGCACGGCACCCGCCGTGGTACCGATTACGGCCCCTTTCTGAGTATTGTTGGCGTTTTGCACCGCTTCACAACTTGTCAATAGCAATGATCCGCTGAGAAACAGAGCAGCGATGTTGGTTTTATTAAATAGTTTCATTTTGAGAATTTTTAATTTTAGTTGATTTTTTGAAAATGATAAGTAACATTAAGCGGTCCCGTGGAAGACTGCACTCTTTGCATCAGATCGAAAGAAGTGGGAGTCTGGTTTTCCAATTGCAGAAAATATCCTGCCGTAACGTTCTTCGCTTTCTCGCCTTGCATCACCTTCTTGAAACTGAACTGACGCGAGGTGTCGACATTGAAAATGAAATCGGTTGTGCCGCCGGGGCAGCCTGCACCGTTGTTCAACGTGTAAGACCCCTTTCCGTTATTAGGCACCAAAACCCACTGGCTGCCAATGAAGCAATTCATGTCCGCCTGCTCATCAAATGGGCGAACAGCGAAGTTGCGATCATAATCTACCGAGGTGATCTGCCATGTACCTTTCAACTGTGCGGTGTCTTTGCGCGCAACCTGAGCTTGATTTGCCGTACTGCACGACATTGCGACGGTAGACGCCACCAAGCCTGCTATAAGTAAGTTTTTCATTTTCGTCTTGTTTAAAGTTCGATCGGCGTGTTAAATTAAAAAACTATGCCAAATTCTTCCGGCACCAATTATCCGGTAAGAAAAACTGCCGCTATTATCGATAGCGGCAGATAAGTTCATAACCGATATTATATTATTTCGCAAGAACGCGACGTGCACCTTTTGACGGAGTTGCCGTCTTGCGCAACACAGGTTTGGTCGTTTTGTTTTGGTAGAAGTTATTGTACGCATACTGTGCGGCCTTATACAAATCTATAACGCCACCCGAAGCGGAATAACTTGTAAACGGCACTTCCTGACCGGGCTGTGCTGCGGGACGGTTCACCGTTTTCATCAACGCTTCTTTTACCTGTTGCGGTGTTAATTGCGGCATATACGCAAACAATACAGCGGCTGCGCCGGCTACCACAGGAGAAGCCATAGAGGTTCCTTGCAGATACTCGTACTCGTTTTTAGGCACTGTGGAATAAATTTCTGCGCCGGGCGCAAAGAGATCTACGCGCTCGCTGTTGAAATTGGAGAAACCTGCGCGCAATCCGTCATTATCCTTGGTGCTGGCACCCACCACAATCATGTTGGTAACGAAAGGCTGCTTATCGTTTACCGATTTATAGTTTGTCGGGAAATACTCGTTTTCAACGATGTCCTCATTTTCATTGCCGGCGGCTTTAACCAGCAAGACGCCTTTGTCCTGAGCGTATTTAAACGCTTCCCACACCTTATCCTTGTTCGGAGAAATCGGTTTGCCAAAGCTCATGTTCAAGACCTTTGCGCCGTTGTCCACTGCGTAGCGGATGGCGTTGGCTACATCTTTATCACGCTCGTCACCGTCAGGCACGGCGCGCACTGTCATAATCTTTGCCACGCGCGAGGCTACCCCATACTGTATGTTGCCGTCGTGCGGGTACCCAGCTATGATACCCGCCACGTGTGTGCCGTGCTGTGCATCGGGGCCTTCATAATGGTTGTTGCCGTAAAAACGCTCGTTCACATCATCATAGTTGTCACCGACGATACCGCGCGGATCGAAGTCGAGATCGTACTGTTTTGTGGCTTGGGGTTCAAAGTAATCCAACGCTCCCTTCATCTGCTTGCTTAAAAACGCTTCCACTTCCGCAGGCGTTTTGCCGGCAAGTGAGGGATCGCGCAGCAGATTCGACAGCATATCCCGATACTGCGCTTGGTAAGCGTCCTTAGGCTGTATTTTTGCCAAGTTTTCTTGCGTCAGCGTCATGCCGTTTAACGTGGCTACAATTGCCGGAACGCGCTCTTGCAATGCTTTGTAATATTCGTAATTGCGGCGTGCCTCTATGCTCTTGCGCTGAAAAATATCCTTCGCCTTCATGTACATGGCAAACTCAGTCGGCATCTTGCCTTGGTTGGCCTTGTTCTGTGCAGAGTTTTCTCCTTCAAAGATCGGGCGGTATTTCTTGACCACGCGGGTGACTTCCATATTGTCGACATCTACGTCGCCGTCTTTCCCGCCTTGGAAATTCCAACCGTGGATATCGTCGACATATCCATTCTTATCGTCGTCTTTACCATTGCCGGCAATTTCGCCCGGATTCGTCCACATATTTTTAATAAGACCCGGATGGTCTACCTGAACGCCGCTGTCCAAGACTCCAACAACCACTGTTTGGGGCTTCAGACCTTTGGACTCCAAGAACCGATAAGCATTCTCTGTGTTAATACCGTAGACATTGGTGGTGGCAAAGTCTTTGTGATACCAAGTTGCCAAGTCTTTGTCTTCTTGAGCGTAACTGAAACTGATGGCTGCAAAGAAGGCAGCACTTATTAAGAATTTTCTCATTTAATAATTGATTTTTGAAAGATAAGTAGCCGCTTCCGGGCCGATGTTACAAAGCAGATCCAGCACTGAGAGATCTTTTAGGAATCCGTGACGATCTGAAAAAACCTGATAATACTCCGGCATATCGTAATCTGACTCTTGTTTTGCGCTGAACCGGTTCCTTAAATCCAAGTCTTCGGGTTGTTTCTCAAACGCTTCGTTCAACATGAACTTTTTGTCTGTTCTCATAATGCTTTGGATTACGGATAAAGCGTTCAGGTTAAAATCGATCAGCTTTTCAGGATGAAAATCCCAAAGGCTGCGCAGTTTGTCTTCATAGAACTCAAAATACGGAGATCGTCTGTAGGCAGACTCTACAGAGCGCCAATGCAGCACGGGCCAGCGCTCTCTGTATGAGATTTCCACATCACGCATCTTTGCTCCGCGTACATGCTTCACGGGAATGCTTAATGACAATCTTCCGTTGGCTCCGTAGATATTGCAGCGGTTGCGGTAGGTTTGTTTCAGGAAGCTTTCCTGTTGTTCTAAGATTACTCTGCGGCCCGGTTTGGTAAATTCGTGCAACCAGCTCAGCGGCGGCAGATAGAAAACAGGCAGCAGTGCATCAGTCATCCTTCTTCTTCTTTCCGAAGAGCTTCATGAAATATTCCCAACCGAAAAACAGAATCAGAACTGCGGCGGCAATCCACCAATATGATGTTTTGTCTTTATCGCCGGTGTTGGTGGCCTTGAACATTCTGTTCCAGCGGATTTTCTTCGGGCCTTCGTCAAAGGCTCCTTGGATGCTCAGCCAAGTAAACATAGGTTTGCCTACGATATTTTCTTCGGGCACAAACCCAAAGAAACGACCGTCCAAGGATGCATCTCGGTTGTCACCCATCATGAAATAATAATCCTGTTGAATTTTATATTCATTGGTTTCCCGGTCGTTGATGAATATCTTACCGTTGCGGTTTTCCAATTTATTACGCTCGTAATTGGCAATTAGCCATTGGTATTCCGGCAGATTGTCGGCGGTAAGTTTTATAACCTCGCCCTTGCGCGGCACACGGATCGGGCCGTACCAATCCTGATTCCAAGGCTTATTGAGCGGGAATATGGTGTTGGTAGTATCAATCTTCGTTTGGGCCGCATCAAAGTAACGAATCTCTTGTTGACCTTTCGGAGAGATAACTTCTTGCATCTCTATAACCTCGGGCATTTCTTTTATTTGTGCGGCAATTTCATCCGTAAGACCTTGGAACTGATAAGCGAATCCGTTGTCGGTTTGGCCTTCTTGCACCGGAAGGTAACCGAATATTTTCCAGATACGGTTGATGTCCAGCTGCGCTCCCGTATAAACCAAATAAGAATGTTGCACCTCTGCATCGGCCATGCGCTGCTCAGGTTGACCGTTTACAAACAGTCGACCCCCGCGCATTTCCACAATGTCACCACCTACAGCCACAGCGCGCTTTACATACGGGTCTTTTCTATCGGTTGCCACATGCACCGAATCTCGCGGATAGTTGAAGACCACGATATCGTTGCGCTTAACCTTTTCCCAACCCGGAAGACGGAAGTACGGCAACCTTACCGATTCCAAATAAGATTTCGGGTCGTCTTTGGGATTTCCTTTTTGTCCGGCATCATAGATGGTTCCTTGCAAAAACGGAATGGCGACAGGCCGCATCGGGAAGCGATAGCCGTAATTTAATTTATTGACGAACAAGAAATCGCCCACCAACAACGTACGCTCCATCGACCCTGTGGGAATGCCGAACGGCTGAGTGACGAATGTATGAATTACCGTGGCAAAAACCACCGCATATACCACCGAGCCCCAGAAGGTTTCTTTTTTCTCTTCTTCCGGCGTATCTGCTGTTTCCGCCGGCACGGTATTCTTGCCGTAGTTGACCGCTGCAATATATATGAACGGAAGAATCACCGTCAACAGCCGCTGCACAAAACTAATCCTGCCGAATTGCTTCATCAGAAACAGATGGAAGACGCTCATCATCACCGGCCCCACAATGGGCAGATATGAGAGAACCGCCCACCAGCGCGGATGTCCCGTGCGTTTTAAAATCAAATAGTAATTGTAAAACGGCACAAAAGCCATCCACGGTTTGTAACCCATCATTTTGAAAAGACGCCATGCGGAAAGACCGAGAAAGACCGACGCAATCAGCACATAAACCGTATAGGTAAGAATATAATTCATATAGTAATGCTATAAAAAAAGCTTTATGGAAAAGCTTTTACAATATTATCAAATTCCGAGAACATCCGACATGCCGAAAACGCCCTGCTTTCCGGGAAGCCATTCGGCGGCGATGACTGCGCCCAATGCAAAACCGCTGCGGTTGAATGCGGTGTGTTTTATCTCGATCTCGTCCACTTGCGATGTGTATCTGACGGAATGCGTGCCGGGAACCTCATCTGTACGGATCGAGAAAATCCCCAGTTCACCACCTTGTGTTTCCTCTGCCTTCCAAGCGTTGAAACCTGAATTGGCTATAATGCCCTCGGCCAAAGAAATGGCCGTGCCGCTGGGCGCATCCTTTTTATGTACATGATGAATCTCTTCCAGCTGCGGTTTGTATTCGGGAAACGCTTGCATCAACTTTGCCAGCTTTTCATTGAGAGCGAAGAAAAGATTGACAC
>RDDY01000146.1 GCA_003852805.1 Chryseobacterium sp. | reverse complement strand
TAATAGTCGTTGGTGTCCAAAACTTCCGGGCTGTTGCCGTTGCGAGTGAACGACACTCTTACATTTCCAAGGTGATCCTTATACTGATAAATGTAGCGTTTATTTTGGTAATCGTAAAAACCTTCCGCCGTGGGGAAAATCTCCAAAGTGGGAGGTGCGGTGCGCAGCTCGATAACCTCATCCACTTCAAAAGCTTCGCGCTCAAAGGCAAAGTCGCTGTCCATGGCTTCGCGGCTGCCGATAAGGCCGTTGTCCGTCTTTTGGCTGTATTGGAAACCGTCGAGATAATCTGTGACGACGGTAGATGTTTTGGGGCTGCCTATCATGTTTCTTTTAGCAATCTTCACTCCGTCCGCGCGGTAGCTATAGCTAAGGCTCTGATTGCGCGGTAAAACGAATGTGTTCGGCAGGTTGAGATGATTATAATCGATGCCCGTGATGCCCTTATCGGGCATGGTGGTCATATTGCCGTTGGCGTCGTAGGTGATCAGGCCGCCGCCGCCCTCGTACCCCGACTTGTTTTTGCTGTGATCGGTAATGCTTGTCACGCGGTTGCCGTCGTAGGCATACTCCAAATTGTCGATCATAAGGACGGAGTTGCCGAAAATGCGCGCCGTTCTTTTCAGCTCCTTGATGTTGCCGTTGACATCGTAACTCAGTATTATGTGTTCTCGTATTTTTTAATAATATAAGTCCCTGCGTAATCATCAAAGTTTATCATATAACCGTTTATAAACATTTTGTATAATATTGTTTGCTTCAGATTCAGAGCAATATCTTTTGGTAAAAAGCAATAAGTTTCTCTATTTATTTTTTTGAAATATCTTTCCTCTAATCGGTCAATAGAAGTTTTCATTATTTTATCCTCCAAATCAAATATTATAAGTTCATATCCTTGTATCTGACTTACTTTTAAACATATTTCTTGGTTTAAAGCTTTTTTCAAGAAATCATAGAATGTCGGATAGATATTCTTATAATAGTGCTTATAGATATCTTGCAGCTCCAAAGCGCTAATAGACGCCATTTTATTATTATCTAATTTCAGATATAATAAATTAGTTGCGTTCTCTGGAACAATTGACACTACTCCATCATTAGTCTCTTTAATAGTCGATATCTCCTTAATCAACTTATCACTAATACCAGTATTTGATCCTGAACAAGAAACTAAAATAAGCATCAAGAAAAGAAAAACTCTATCAGTATTAAGCCTTATTTCCATTTTTATTTATTATAATGTTATCTGCCGGTCCACAATAACTACCTTTTATCACTTGGTAAGATATAGTTTTCCGGGTTAGGGTTTACCTTTTGACCACCATAAGTTGTTCGTTTGGGAATCTTTTTTATTTCCCTAGCTCTATTTTCTGTTTTAACAGCTCTTTGCTCATTAGGGTCTCTGGCTGTTTATTTATCTGAATCTTTTATGCCGAAAGAATTTCCTATGTCATAGTCGTACTGATGCTGCATTTCATGTACAACTGTTGCCAAATCTGAACTGGGCACTTTTGCTTGTTTTTCAAAGGAATTTTTTTTCTCTATGCCAAAATTATACTGTGTTGTTGTTCCATCCCCTTCATAATCCTTTGCAGAGTTCCCCCTATTGATACGGACATTATTATCATTCCCTTCTTGAACTTGATGAATGTTTCTACTTCCCTCAAGCTTATGCAATATACCTATTAACACCTTATCGCCAGAATGCTCAATTTGTCGATATGCCCTTGCTAGTTTAAAGAGGGTAGGACTAGCCGAATGGATCCGGCCATCATATTTCCGCCCTTTCAAATCACCGGTTGTGAAATAAAAGTTCCCGTTTCTATATTGGAGATTGGTCCCATCCTTTGTAACAAAAATTATATATCTCCCATCAGGATCAATCGCATTTATCGGGTTATCCGCTACATACACATAGGGTGAGATACCAGCATATTTCTCCGCCAACGGATCCACAACGCCCCAGCGTCCAATATCCGGCATATAAAACCGCGCACCATAGTCGTACATCCCCGTCTCCTGCAACTCCTTACCGTTGTATTTGTATTTACTCCACGGCTGTTCCAGTCGGGAGACCAAGTCGCTGTTCAGGAAATTCATCCCGAAGGGGTAATAGTCGTTGGTGTCCAAAACTTCCGGGCCGTTTG
>RDDY01000270.1 GCA_003852805.1 Chryseobacterium sp. | reverse complement strand
ATTGCAGAAAATCAACCGCAATATTTTCCCGAATCCCGAAGCCATTGTTGCCAACGGTTTGGCCGTTGCAAATCATTTAAAAGACAAAGATTATCCGCACGCAATTGTAACTCCGTTGCAGTTTGCCGACGGCGAATATTTGCACAACGGCGAATGGCGCCTTTTTGATTTTGTCGAAAACTCAGCGATTTATGAAAAAGTGAATACAGCCCAGCAAGCCTTTGCAGCTGCAAAATTTTTGGGAGAGTTTCATGCTTATTTGCAAGATTTTACTGTCCATGAGTTGCAAGAAACCCTCCCGGGCTTTCTTGATTTTGAGTCGCGAGAACAGCAGTTTCAGGCCGCTTTAAAAACAGCCGCCGGCGGCAGATCTCTCTCGGCAAAGGACGAAATAGAATTTATCGAGAATCACCGATACCTATTGGATGAATGGTCGGCGCTCGATTTGCCGAAGCGCGCCATTCACGCCGACCCGAAAATCAGCAATTTCCTCTTTGATAAAAATGACGGGAAAATTCTCGCATTGATCGATTGGGATACTTTAATGCCCGGCAGTATTTTGTATGACTTCGGTGATATGGTCCGCTCATACACCAACCTGCGCGACGAAGACGATCCGACGGTCGGCAACAATTTCAGCCCCGCACACTACGAAGCATTAAAGGACGGATTTCTCTACCATCTGAAGCCGAGCTTATCTGCCGTTGAAATCGGCAATATGGAATTGGCGGCGCAAATCATTGTCTACATACAAGCCATGCGTTTCTTGACAGATTATCTTAACGGCGATGTTTATTATAAAGTCAACCGCGCCGAGCACAATCTGCACAGGACGCGGAACCAGATCAATTTATTGTCGGAAATGAGAACCAAACTGTGCCAAGCCGCAGGCAATTAAAATGCTGCGGCCTGGTGCGGCCGGATGGCAGGAGAGGTTATTCATGATTTTCCTCTCGTCACTTTGGAGGAATTGCGCCGTTGCTCACAAGGAATGATGACACCATTCCATGTCTGCAAAACGCTGCAACAAATACTGAAGCGTGTCGAGATTGCAGACTGTACCGCATTTTTTAGTGTGCCGTATTGGCACAGAGAATAAAGGTAAACAAATGAAAAAACAGCAACTCGGGATTTGTCCAAACAAAAAATGCACAAAATAATCTCGTCATTTTGTGCACAGGGTTAACCGCCCATTCATCTTTGTGTGTTTTCGGATTTGCTTATTTGTCCGTTGCTTTGTGAGTACAAATGTAGGACACATAACCGCTGTTGACGCTATAGGAAGTGTAGGTTTATGCTGATTCCTGTGTCGAATGATTTCTACATGGGCCGAGTATCACTCTTTCATCAAGTCGATCAACTCTACGAGATTGTTGATCTTGAGCTTCTTGAATATCCTCATTTTCAAAGTGCTGACGGTGCTCTGTTTGATGTCCAAATGGTTGGCTATTTCTAAATTCCCCAAGCCGTCTGCATACAGTTTAGCAACCTCCAGTTCGCGTTCGGAGAGTTTGCGCAACGGTTGATCATAATCGGGATCACGCATCTTTCTGATGAACAGCTGTTGTACTGTCGGCGAGCTGTAACTACCTTTTTCTATAATCTGTAAAAGGGCTTTCCGGATGGTTTCTTCGTCGCTCAGTTTGTTTAAATAACCGTTGGCATCTGCCTCGTAATATCGTAGAGCATGCGTCTCCTCGGGGCAGCTTGAGAACATCATGATGCGCATTTCGGGCCTCTTCTTTCTAATCTCGGGCAAGATATCAATGCAGTTGCCGTCTTGAAATTGGATGTCGAGAATAGCTACGTCAAACGAATTATTCAAGATCAGATCATGCGTCTGTTCCAACGTGGCAGCGTGATGGATCTCTGCATCGGTGTACATCTCCTCAATGATGAGAACCACGCCTTGTCTTACAATCGAATGGTCATCGGCAATTAAAAAGCTAAGTCTGCGCTGCGTATCCATAATCAAGGTATATCCAAATAAATTTCAAAATCAATGGTAGTGCCTTTCCCGGGCGCACTTGACGCAGTTATCTCTCCACCAAAGAGTTCTACAATTTCTTTACACAGATTCAGTCCCAAACCTGCACCAATGTTCGCAACTTTATCAGAAATCATCCCTCGGTGATAGGGTTTAAAAATCT
>RDDY01000154.1 GCA_003852805.1 Chryseobacterium sp. | reverse complement strand
CGGTTTTGTATACGGATGGATTCATCGATCAAGTAATTTCTTCATTGACAAAGAAAAACGCGATTGTCATCTATTTATCAGATCACGGCGAGGCCCTAGGCGAAGACGGGAATTGGCTCCATGCAGGCACGGGAAATGGCATCAAGAATCCGGCGGCGCTTGTGTGGTATTCTGATTTGTATGGTAAAAAGTATCCCGAGCGCGTTCGGGCGTTGCGGCAAAATGCGAGACGCAGGTACATGACCGATTTTTTGTTTCACAGCATCTTAGGCGCAGCGGGAATCGAGTCAACTGCAATTGAACCTTCGCTCAATATTTTCCGGCCGTAGGTTGAAGTCGTGTCTTTCTTAACCGATGCAAACGTTATTCTTTTGTTAAAACATGGACCGAGCTAATTATTGTCAGCATTTTATCCATAATAAAGCTATAACTATGCAACCAATAATATTTCTAAAATTATAAATGTATACAGAAGAACAGATCATCGACGATCTAAAAAATTGGAAGAGCCTTATAAAACCTTATGCCAAGCCTGAGAAGAAACTGGCCCGGAAGAACGTCATCAATACTTTTGCACCGTTCGTTTTATTGGTTGTTGCTGCGGCTTTCGGCTATGAATACTCGATATGGTTGTCTCTGTTTTTATCCGTTTGCGCAGGACTATTCCTTACCCGCATATTCATTATTCAGCACGATTGCGGCCATCAGTCTTTCTTTCCCGATAAAAAAGCCAACGACCGTACGGGCTTCATTATGAGTTTGTTCACATGCATTCCTTACAAATATTGGGCACGCTCGCACAATCATCACCACGCTCACCAAGGCCAGTTGGACACAAGAACCATCGGCGATGTAACACTGCTGACCGTGGCAGAATTTCAGGAATTGTCGCAATGGGGGAAAATAAAGTATCGGCTTTACCGCTCGTTTCCCGTGATGTTTATCTTGGGACCGTTGTACTACCTTTTTATACACAACCGTTTTCCATTCATCACCTTAAAAGGCTGGGACAAAGAGCGGAAGTTACTGCTGCACACCAACTTTTATTTGTTGGGATTTTTTCTGTTGTTGGGTGTTTTGATGAGCATTCCGTCGTTTGACCTTTTATACGGCTTCAAGAAACTGGCGATTGTTTACATTCCCGTACTGCTGACTTTTGTTTTTACGGCCATTTGGTTTTTCTACATGCAACACCAGCATAACCCGAACTACAAGGCGTGGAAACAAGATTGGAAATATCTGCTGGCCGCGATAAAAGGCAGTTCTTATTATAAGCTGCCGGGGATCGTCAACTTTTTTACCGGCAATATCGGCTTCCACCATTTACATCACCTCGCGCCGAAGATTCCTTTTTACAAGCTGAAGAAATGCAGCGTAGAGAATCCTATTTTCCAGAAGCACGTGTCGGTCATCACTTTTTGGAGCAGCCTGAAGTATGCTTTTTATACGCTCTGGGATGAAGAAAACGGTAGGATGATCCGGTTCTCGCAGTTGAAAAAGGTAAAGGTACCCGCGGACAACAGCAGGCAATCTCGGATGCCTGTGAGAAAAGTAGTGTAATCAAAAAAGCTTCAAGATGATCGAATCCTGAAGCTTTTTTATTATCCGATTTCACGGTCACGCCGCAGCCCTGCAAGCTTCCGCGCATTTGCGACAGGCTTCCGCGCATTTTTGGCAATGCTCGTGGTCGTGTTTTTCACATTCATTGGCACATTCGTCGCAGATCTCAGCGCAGGTCTGCAACAGATTGCCATAATTATCCAGAAAATCTCCGGCGACAACACTGTGCGCGGTTGTGCAAATAGCAGCACACGCCAGATCTGTACGGATGCACCTGGCCATCATTTCCAGATCTTCTTCTTTCAGGCACGCGCCGGCGCAATGGTTACAGGCGGCAATACAATCGGCCAATGTTTTTAATAGGCTCTCATTTTTCATAATATTTCGTTTTGGTAAACGAAAACGGAGCAAGCTTTGAGCCGGGTTTGTTATACTGATTCGAAAACGAGCTTACGGTTGATGATGTCTTTTGCTGTTTATATGGATTTCGCAGTGCGCCGCGTGTTCACTAATCTGATTTGCTTACAAACAAATCTCCTCAGTTTACCGAGGAGATTCAAGAGGAAAATATTGAGGCTTTATTTAGTTCTCTGTA